>DFIA01000042.1 GCA_002372015.1 Bacteroidales bacterium UBA3709
TACCAACTGAGCTAGCGGATCTCCAACGCCAATTAGGCTTTAGGGCTGCAAAAGTATAGATTTTAATTATTTTATGCAAATTTTATTTCCGATAAACTTCAAATGAGTGAAATATTGCAGAATAAGGCCTTAAACTTCTGGCAAGAAGTATTGGAATGGTTGCATAAGTCATCTATAGAACACAAAATAATAGGCAACACCATACATTTTACAGATAAATCACTCTCCATGGTGCTTGTACCCATATCCAGCAACACCTTGCCAATGCCTGCATTTTCAAAAACAAGCACGCAAGAGGCTCACGATTCCACTTTTTTTGTATATGAAGACAGGTGGAGAGGTGCTTTAGCAGCCACACAAGGCAGGATACTTGCAAAACTTGGGCGTTTCAGAAAAATACACGGTAGGCTATGCAATGTTGTTTGTTTAGACAACTGTGCCCGCTATGGCATGACACCGGAAGTCTTTACTTCAAAAGTCCAACGCTTTTTAGAGCATTGGCATACCTACGGTTTTCTTAAAAAGCAAAGCAATTATCTGCTTCTTTACAAACAAGATATAGTAGCCGCCGCTCAGTTCATGCACACTTTCAAACCTGCAGACACAGATGCGATTGAGTCCTTTGAATGGACACGCTATGCCAGCCTGCCAGACAGCAGGATTGTTGGCGGAATGGGCAAAATACTCAAAAGATTTTCAATAGATGTGGCAAGGAAAGTACCTCATAGAACTAATAAGGCAAGACAAATTGAGATCATGAGTTATTCCGATAACGAATGGGGAAGCGGCGAAGTCTATTCAAAATTAGGTTTTAATAGAGCAGGCTACATAGAACCCATAACATTTCACATAGAGCCTTATTCTTGGAAACGCCTGAATCCCAGACAGTGGGAAGAAACAACCGCTATAATTTTGGCGCAAGCAAAATCGGAAAGTGAAATAGTTCAGAAACTAAACGAGTATGCTGTTATCAGCAATTTAGGCAGCATTAAATGGAAAACTATTCTTGATATAGACGCCTAAAGCCCTCCACAAATCTCTATAAAAAACAAGCCTTGGATATTTCTTTAGAGACTCTATCAACTGACCCCTGAAATTTTTAGGCGATAGTTTGGCATAGTGCCTCAATTTCTTTAGCGCAAATAATATATGGGCATTTTTCTTACACCTCTCTATATCAAGTGCAGGTATATTATTATCTTGTAGCTCAAGATATTCTATAAAACGAAGTCTGGTGTTTAGAGATGCCTGCTGAAACATTATCTGAGAATCTATATTCTCAGACCGGCTAACACTTTCCGCTAAATTTCTGTAGGCAAGAGAGGGTTGGTTACAGCCCCAAAAAACACCTTTGGCAGAGAGAAATAACCACAAAGGCAAATCTTGCGTTGCATCATCTGAACAAGCAAACTGTTTTAGAAATGAATCTATGTGCTCAGCCCTATAAGTAACTCCGCCGGCTACTAACGGATTATTTTTAGACAGAAGGCTTTCTGTACTTATATTCAATCTCTTATATGGTACTTCTACCTTACATACATTTTGGAATTTATTTCTGGCTTCTTCCAGATTATCTGTTGCCGATACCATAAAAAATGAGCTGCAAACTGCTTGCGCCTCCGGTGTTTGTTCCAGTTGAGTGAGTTGCCTCTCCAGAAAACATGCATCAGCAAACATATCGTCGCTGTCTAACTGACTGAAATACCGCACGCCAACCTTTAGAGCATATTCCAAGCAATAGATAAAATTACCTACAACTCCGCGATGTCTGCCATCTGTAATATCCAATATTCTGCAATGTGGCAGTTGAGGTCTGGCGGCGTACTCGGCACATATAGCACGGCTGGTATCGGAAGAGGAATCGTCGCTGAGCAGCAAGAGTATAGAATGAGATGTTTTCTGAGAAATTACGCTCTCTATAGTATCTCTAAGATAAGCCTCTTTATTATAGACAGTTACAATTACAGCAACATCTGCCATCGTTTAAATAAATTTATCTTTCTTCCAAACAGATATCAGGTTCTTTATTTCGGCTATCTCCTTCTGTGGATATAGTTTATATACAAGCCAGAACAAGCCGCCGCCGAAAATCAAAGAAAAGCCAACCGCCAAAAGATTTGTCCAAGTAACATTCCACCAGCCGGCCGCTCGGCTAAGATATATAAACAAGGCCGCTGCAACTCCAACTACAAGAGCAATAACAAAACTTATTAAAAACATTGGCAGCAAATCTTTGATTTGAGTAAAAATAGAATAACCTATGCTCTTGCCCGAAAAATATGCAAACACAACAAGCGTAACTACAGAGGCTACTACCATACCCCAAAGAAGAATATCTATATCTCTATAAAACAAACCTATCGCAATAGAAACAGTAAGCAGAAGCTTTTTAAGAATATCCAGAGTCAGATAAAGCCGCATCTTACCCTTTATCTGCAATAGATTCTGATATAAATAATGCGAAGGGTAGAACGCACCAGCCAAACAAACGATGGAAAGCAGGTGAGCCGCTAATGCCCATTTCTCCCCTACCAATCCCACTATCAAAGGAGTAGCCAAGGCTGCAACACAGAACGAGGCTAATACAGATACAGCCATAACTACTTTAAGTATTGTACGGAATACATTTTTTAGCCTATCGTCTGAGTCTTTTACCTTGCTAAGTACCGGAAAACTCACCCTCTGCACCACTTGAGAAAGATTGCCGGAAGTTACATTGCCGTATTTTTCGGCATTGGTATATTGCCCCAATACGGCTGTACCAAACGCTTTACCTATTACAGGAAAATATAGGTTCCTATAAACTGTATCAAGCAAACCGGTTATAAGCACACTTGAACCATAAGAAAAGAGTTCGCAAAAACTCCGCCTGCTAAATGCTATATAAATTTTCCAACTACCAAATATCCAAAGCATTATACTATTAACCGTCTGACGTGTAATTTGCTGCCAAACCAAGCTCCACACTCCATAGCCCCGCATGGCCATAAATATTCCAACCATGCCGCTTAGTACAGAAGATGTTACGCTACACACTGTAAGCTTCTTAAAGTCTATGGCTTTTATAAGCAACACCCTTTGTATAATGGATATAGCATTAACAATCAGTACAACCGAAAGCACTCTAATAATTTTAACAAGCAGAGGTTCAGAAAAATATAATGCTATATACGGAGCTGTAACCTGTAACACAGCAAATAACACAACGCTAACCAGCAGATTGGTAACAAAGGTTGTAGAAAGATCTACCTTTGAAGGGTTGGATTTCCTTATTAGAGCAGCAGAAAATCCACTATCAATCAACGAAATAGAAATAGCCACAAAAAAAGCAAGATACCCTACCAAGCCAAATTCTCTTGGAGACAGAAACCACCTTTGCAGAACAAGCGACACTATAAAAGTAACGGCAAGAGAAGAAAGGTTTTCCACAAACCCCCACCTCGCTCCCTGTATTGCCGAGTGTTTCAGATTATCAGGCATACACTTGTTCTAATATATAACTTGCAAAATCAGCAAGCTTATTTCATAGAATCTGCAGCCTTGCAGAAAATTTCTAATCCTTTAGTGGTAAGAGGATGCTCTATTAAGCCCAGTATGGCCTTCAATGGGCAAGTTGCCACATCGGCACCTACCTCTATGCACCTGAGTATATGGTTTGTGTGGCGTATAGAAGCGGCCAACACCTGAGTACCAAATCCATAATAGGAGTATGTTTCTACTATCTGAGCTATTAGTTGAATACCATCTTCTCCTATATCGTCTAACCTACCTATGAATGGGCTGCAATAAGTGGCGCCGGCCTTTGCTGCCAGCAAGGCCTGCCCTACCGTAAATATCAGAGTGCAGTTTGTTCTGTACCCTTTGTCGGAAAAATATTTAACCGCTCTAATGCCATCTTCTGTGCAAGGAAGTTTTATGGTAATTTTTGCCGGATCTATTTGATACAGTTCTTCTCCTTCTCTAATCATACCCTCATAATCGGTCGCAAAAACTTCTGCACTAACAGGGCCAGACACTATATCACATATAGCCTTATAGTGTTTGAATATCTCGCTTTTACCCTTAACCCCCTCCTTTGCCATAAGAGATGGATTGGTAGTAACACCGTCCAGAATTCCCAGAGCCTGAGCCTTGTGTATCTGCTCAAGATTAGCTGTGTCTATAAAAAATTTCATTGCCGTAATAATTCTATGTATTAATATCTGGTTTCTACTTAACTGTATTTACTTAACTGTACTTAATATCTGAATCTTTCCACTAACCTACTTACGATTGGCGTACATACTCTTGTAATAACGCTTATAAGCTCCTTTAGTTATATTGTCTATCCACTCTTTATTAGACAGATACCATTTTATAGTCTTCTCTATGCCTTGCGGAAAACTTGTTTCAGGCTTCCATCCCAATTCCTTCTGAAGCTTTGACGAATCTATAGCATAGCGCAAATCATGTCCGGCACGGTCTGCTACATAGGTAATAAGTTTCTCAGAGGCTCCTTCTGCACGTCCCAATTCTCTATCTACTATCCTGATTATCAACTTTACTATATCTATATTCCGCCATTCGTTAAATCCTCCTATATTGTATGTCTGCCCAACACTCCCCTTATGAAACACTAAGTCTATTGCCTTGGCGTGATCTTCTACATACAGCCAGTCTCTAACATTAATGCCCTTGCCGTAAACCGGCAAAGGCTTGTTGTGTTCTATATTATTTATCATCAACGGTATCAGCTTTTCAGGAAACTGATATGGGCCATAATTATT
Source organism: Bacteroidales bacterium UBA3709 (assembly GCA_002372015.1). GTDB lineage: Bacteria > Bacteroidota > Bacteroidia > Bacteroidales > UBA932 > Egerieousia. Next base: position 4,767 of record DFIA01000042.1, read on the forward strand.
ACTGCAATTTGTGAGCACCACAGGTAAGCCAAAGGTATCGTGATAAGCCCTAACAAAGTGATCTGAAGAGGCTTTGGAAGCTGAATAAGGCGAATGAGGGTCATAACGATCTGTTTCTTTGAAAAGACTGCCGTCAAAGTCTAACGAGCCATACACTTCGTCTGTTGAAATATGATAGAAACGATATTTCTTACTACTCTGGGCGGCATTGCCAAGGCTGCATCCCCAAAAATCCTTCGCTTCTTGCAGTAGGGTAAGAGTACCCAATACATTAGTTTTTGCAAAAGCAAAAGGGTCTCTAATACTACGATCTACATGGCTTTCTGCTGCAAGGTGAATTATTCCATCTACTTTATATTCTTCAAGAGTGGAGCGTATTTTCTTAGCATCTATAATATCACCCTTTACAAACACATAATTTTGGCGGGTTTCTACATCTTTAAGGTTAGATAAATTACCTGCGTATGTGAGCTTGTCGTAATTTATAATTTTTGTCTGCGGATATTTATTCACAAACAACCTAACCACATGCGAGCCAATAAAGCCTGCTCCGCCCGTTATAAGTATTGCTTTCATACACTTTTAGTCATAATACTTTTAACCATCATCTTACTCTTAGCCTACAAGATTTTCTACACAAATTTTCAGCGATTCTCTCCAGTGCGGTATTTCTATCTGCAACCGCTGCTTTATCTTGCTTTTATCTAACACCGAATAATTAGGCCGCTTTACCTTACTTTTATATTCATCTGAATGACAAGGTAATACCTTGCAAGGAGAATTGGTAAATTCAGCTATAGCCATTGCAAAGTCGTACCACGAACAAACGCCTTCGTTAGTAAAGTTGTATATACCATTGTCTATCTTGCGGAAATAGCCATTTGCCATTTCCATAGCCATTCTGTAAACCACCGCAGCAAGGTCTGAGGCATAAGTAGGAGTACCTGCCTGATCAAAAACCACACTAACTTTTTCCTTAGTTGAAAACAGTGTGAGCATGGTCTTAACAAAGTTTTTACCATATTCGGAATAGAGCCACGCTGTTCTGATTATAGCATACCGCACTCCTTCTGAGTCTCCAAATTCAGATATAACTCTTTCTTCACCGGCAAGTTTAGATTTTCCGTACACTCCGGTGGGAGAAGGCTTTACATCCTCAGTTCTGGGCAGCATAGAACGCTCCTTTCCAAAAACATAATCGGTGGATATATGTATCAGAGCAACCTTATTTATCCTACAAGCTCTTGCAAGATTCCCCGGAGCCTCAGCATTTATCTTATATGCCTCATCTACATCGTCTTCTGCATTATCCACATTTGTATAAGCTGCACAGTTGATAATTACATTTATGCCGTGTTTCTTAATAAACCGGCTAATCTCCTTGTAATCTGTAATATCTAAGGTATCAACATCTGTAAAGAAAAAATGGGCGTCATCGTTATTGGCCATAAGCGCCAAAGAACTGCCCAACTGCCCATTACTGCCTGTTATCAGAATATTCTTAGAACCCGAGAGTTTATTTTTTGTTTTCATTAACTTTTCAAGAGCTGCCATATCTGTGTTTGCTAAGATATAAGATAGTTAAAAGCCGCCAGGATAACCCATTCTCACATATTCCTCTAAAGTTGGGTGCAATCTGTCCTTTGGGCTCAGGAGCACTTCGGTACTATCCAACTTCCAATCTATACCTAATGCCGGATCGTTATATATAATACCGCCCTCTGCTTCCTTATTGTAAAAGTTTGAGCATTTATACTGAAAGACCACCTCCGAACTTAGCACTGAGAATCCATGCGCAAAGCCCTCCGGTATAAAAAACTGCAAATGATTCTCGCCACTCAATTCCACAGAAACATGTTTGCCGAATGTAGGCGAATCTTTCCTTAAATCTACGGCCACATCCAGCACTCTGCCACTAACTACCCGCAATAGTTTTGCCTGAGAGTAAGGAGTACGCTGGAAATGGAGACCACGTAACACACCGCGCGTAGAAAAGCTTTGGTTGTCTTGTACAAAATCCGGAATTTCTGGAGCCAATTCCTTAATGAGTTTTTTATTATATGCCTCGTAGAAATAGCCTCGCTCATCTCCAAAAATTTGCGGTTTGAGAATCAGCACGCCTTGTATTGCGGTAGGTATTATTTCCATATTTTTCTTTTTCCCTGAGCTATTTCCAATAGATATTGGCCGTATGGATTTTTAGCCATAGGAGCCGCTATCTCCTCTAATTTAGCTGCAGAAATCCAACCATTCAAAAACGCTATTTCTTCCAAGCAAGCTATCTTGATACCCTGTCTGGCTTCTAACACCTGCACAAAGTTAGTAGCTTGATAAAGCGAATCGTGTGTGCCGGTATCTAACCATGCAAAGCCATGACCGAACTTTTCTACTCGTAAATCTCCTCTTTTCAGATATTCCTGATTTACAGATGTAATTTCCAACTCTCCCCTATGAGAAGGTTTTATCTTCTTTGCTATTTCCACTACGCTGTTTGGATAAAAATACAGCCCTACCACAGCATAATTACTTTTAGGCTTTTGAGGTTTCTCCTCTATGCTCAACACGTTACCGTCACTGTCAAATTCCGCCACTCCGTATCGCTGAGGATCATTCACCCAATAGCCAAAAAC
>DFIA01000090.1 GCA_002372015.1 Bacteroidales bacterium UBA3709
AAGATTTCAAAAATCTTAAACGCACAAACACCCCTCATAAGTATCTTCAGGGAAAGAATATTGTGCTTTTGTTTGAAAAGACATCTACTCGTACTCGTTGCTCTTTTGAAGTAGCTGGCAACGATTTGGGTATGGGTGTAACTTATCTCGATCCAGGTTCTTCCCAGATGGGTAAGAAAGAATCTTTGGAAGATACTGCAAAGGTGCTTGGAAGAATGTACGATGGTATTGAATATCGTGGTTTCGACCAGAAAATTGTTGAGGATCTTGCAAAGTATGCAGGCGTACCTGTATGGAATGGTCTTACTACAGATTTCCATCCAACACAGATGCTTGCAGACGTTCTGACAATTCAGGAAAACTTCGGTTACTACAAGGGCCTTACAATGGTATTTATGGGCGATGCTCGTAACAATGTAGCTAACTCTCTGATGGTTGTATCAGCCAAACTCGGAATCAACTTTGTGGCTTGTGGTCCTAAGGCCAATATGCCTGCCAAGGAATTAGTAGAAACTTGCAAAAAGATAGCTAAAGAAAACGGCTGTACTATTACTCTTACAGACGATGTAAAGAAGGGAACAAAGAATGCCGATGTAATCTATACAGATATCTGGGTTTCTATGGGCGAGCCTGCAGAACTTTGGGCAAAGCGCATTAAACTTCTCAAACCTTACCAGGTAAACGAGGCTGTAATGAAGAATGCTAATCCTAATGCAATTTTCTTGCATTGCCTGCCATCTTTCCACGACCTTGAAACAACAGTAGGCAAAGAAATATATGAGAAATTTGGCCTAAAGGAAATGGAGGTTACAGACAAGGTGTTCCGCAGCAAGCAATCTAAGGTGTTTGACGAGGCTGAGAACCGTATGCATACAATCAAGGCCGTTATGTACGCCACTCTTAAATAGTCATATACAACATAAGACTTTTAAACTCCCACTCTTTTAATAGAATGGGAGTTTGGTTTTTAGGCAGTTAGATTTTAATAAAAAATTATGAGTAAGAAATTAGTAATAGCATTGGGAGGTAATGCTCTTGGCAATACACCGGAAGAGCAGCTCAAGCTTGTAGAAAATACAGCCTCTGCAATAGTAGATTTAGAAGAAGACGGTTACGATGTAGTTGTAGGCCATGGTAATGGCCCTCAGGTAGGAATGGTGAATTTGGCTTTTGAGTATTCTGCCAACAACGGAGGCAAAACCCCTCTTATGCCATTTCCTGAATGTGGGGCTATGACACAAGGCTACATAGGTTATCACCTTCAGCAGGCTATTCAAAGAGAACACGGCCGCCGGCAGATGCCGAGGCCTTGTGTGGCAGTTTTAACGCAAGTTGTTGTAGATGAAAAAGATAAGGCTTTTGAAAATCCAACAAAACCTGTGGGTATGTTTTACGGAAAGAACGAAGCAGAGCAGATAGCTGCCGCTACGGGATATACATTTGTAGAAGATGCAGGTAGAGGATATCGCAGAGTAGTGCCATCTCCTCATCCGGTAAAAATAGTAGAACTTCCTGTTGTTAAGCGTTTGATGGAAGCTCATACCACGGTTATTACCGTAGGTGGTGGTGGCATTCCCGTAATAGAGAAAGGACGTGATAATTTTGAGGGAGTGGCTGCTGTAATAGACAAAGACCGCGCTTGCTCAAAGCTCGCTCTCGATCTTAATGCCGATATGTTGGTAATTCTCACAGCAGTAGAAAAAGTTTCTATAAACTTCAATCAGCCAAATCAGTACGATTTAGATAGCATGACAGTAGAAGAGGCAAGGCAGTTTATTGCTGAAAAGCAGTTTGCGCCAGGCAGCATGCTACCTAAGGTTGAATCTTGTGTGGAATTTGTAGAAAAGAATCCTCGCGGAGTAGCTCTGATTACATCGTTAGAAAAGGCTCGTGAGGCTCTTTGGGGCAAAACCGGCACAATGATAGTTAATCATAGATAAACACCGTGATACCCCTTAGAGGGGTGGTAAAGGCGGGGTGAGAAAGAAGAGAAGGGCTGACCAAATACTTTTGGTCAGCCCTTTCTTTGTATTGAATATAAATCTATTGTCTAATGCTATTTAGACATTTCTTCAAATGTTTTCTTTATAATGGCCACAGCCTTTTTGATTTCAGCCTCTTTGATACACAAAGGTGGAGCAAAGCGGATGATGTGGTCGTGAGTAGGCTTGGCAAGAAGGCCGTTATCTCTGAGTTTAAGACAGATATCCCATGCGGTTTTCTTGCCCATAGGTTTGGTAACTATAGCATTAAGAAGGCCTCTTCCACGTACTTCTACTATGAAAGGAGATTTAATCTTCTTGATTTCTGCACGGAAGATTTTACCCATCTTGTCTGCATTTTGAGTGAGTTTCTCATCTTTTACAACAGTAAGTGCCGCCATGGCAACTTTTGCTGCTAAAGGGAAACCTCCGAATGTAGAACCATGCTCGCCCGGTTTGATGTTTAGCATTATATGGTTATCTGCAAGGCAGGCAGAAACAGGTAGTACGCCACCTCCCAAAGCTTTACCTAAAACTACAATATCAGGGCGTATGCCATCGTGTTGAGAGCAGAGCATTTTACCGGTGCGGGCAATACCTGTCTGTACCTCGTCTGCTATAAGCAATACGTTATGTTTTTTACAAAGTTCGTAACACTTCTTTAAGTATCCGTCTGCAGGTACAAAAACTCCGGCTTCTCCCTGAATAGGCTCTGCTATAAAAGCACAAACCTCTTTTCCATGTTCGTTAAGAGCTTTTTCCAAAGCTTTGGTATCGTTGTACGGAATGCGAATGAAACCAGGAGTAAGCGGGCCATACTGGGCATAGGAAGAAGGGTCGTCGCTCATAGTGATTATGGTAACGGTTCTTCCGTGGAAGTTTCCACCGCAGCAAATAATCTTAACCTTGTCGTTAGGAATACCTTTCTTAACCGTACCCCATCTTCTTGCAAGTTTAAGAGCAGTTTCTACTCCTTCTGCTCCGGTATTCATAGGCAGAACCTTGTCATACCCAAAATAATTATGCATAAACTTTTCGTACTCGCAAAGGGCCTCGCTATAAAAAGCTCTTGAAGTAAGGCAGAGTTTATCCGCCTGGTCTTTTAGGGCCTTTACAATTTTAGGATGGCAATGCCCTTGATTTACCGCAGAATAAGAAGATAGAAAATCGAAGTACTTTTTGCCTTCAACATCCCACACATAAATACCCTTTCCCTTAGAAAGAACAACAGGTAGTGGATGGTAGTTGTGAGCTCCGTACTTTTCTTCCATTTCCATAAGTTGCTTGCTGGTAAGCTTGCCTGCAACCTTCGCTTTGCTTTGCGCTTTTGTCTTAGTAGCAGCTGCTTTCTTGGAAGTAGCAGCCTTACTCTTGATTGTTTTAGTTGACATTATTAGATATAGTTAAATTAAGTTTATTGTCTGCACTTAAACTTGCATCACAAATTTAAATAAAATTTACTAAGAATACTATGTTTGGGAAAAGTAGCTGCTTTAAAGGCCGATGATTGTATGGCCGATGCCAATTATAGATATTTATTTTCGGAAAGAATAGCAGCATAAGTCTGATTTTACAGCATTTTTCTGTAGTAATCTTTTTGCAGATAAGAAACTTTTACTATCTTTGCAACCCGCTAAAAATGGCGGAATAAGTATAAATTAAAGATTAACAGTTTTTTAAATGCCAACAATCCAACAATTGGTAAGGAACGGACGCAAGAGAATTGTTACCAAATCTAAATCTCGTGCGTTGGATTCCAGCCCTCAAAAGCGTGGAGTTTGTGTACGTGTTTACACAACTACTCCCAAGAAGCCTAATTCTGCAATGAGAAAAGTTGCCAGAGTAAGGCTGACTAATCAGAAAGAGGTGAATGCCTACATCCCGGGAGAAGGCCACAAC
>DFIA01000008.1:0-72616 GCA_002372015.1 Bacteroidales bacterium UBA3709
GGGCTTTTCCTGGCGGTTTTGTTAATCCCGATGAAACAGCTGAACAGGCTTGCATTAGAGAATTAAAAGAAGAAACTTCTTTAACTCCACGATATTTGGAGCAGTTTCAGGTGAGCTCCACACCGGAGCGTGATCCTCGGCAAAGGGTTGTAACCGTGCCGTTTGTAGTAATACCGGAAACCAAGGAAGCCCTGGCGGCAGACGATGCCTTACAAGCTAAATGGTTTAATATTGCAGACATGCCAAAATTGGCCTTTGATCACGAACGCATTTTCTGCTCTGCATTAGATACTTTAAAACGTACCCTCTATTTTAAGCCTATTGCCTTTAAGCTTTTACCTCCCGTATTTACACTGTCGGAATTGCAGAGATTGTATGAGTTAATCTTGAACCATAAGTTTGACCGTAGGAACTTTTTGCGAAAGCTAAACTCTGCCGGAGTCTTAGATTTTATGGGTGTAGCTTCTGAGCATTTGCGTGCTGCATCGGACAACCTTTCGGCCATTTCAGATTGCAACTCATCGCCGGAGCGGCTAAGGGCACTGCGTGCTGCATCGCCTAATTACAAGCCGTCTTTATATTCTTTTAATAAGGAGGCATATATCAGGATGAAGAACAAGGGGATAACAGAATTTGAGTTCTGAGCCTGTTTCTGTTTTCTATTACAGTTTCTGTATTAAAAATTGTTTCTTGTAGTCTGTTCTCATTTTTATGGCAACCACTGTTGTTATAAAAATTGTGGCTATGGCAGATAGCAGTGTACCCAATTGGCGGTTTAGGCCAATCATTTGTTTGGATGTTAATAAGAAATCTGTGCAGATAAAAGTCATGAATATTGCAGGCAGGGCACAAATCAGCCAGTAGGGGCGCCCATTCATAACCCTGTTGCATCTTATATACATATAAACAGTTATAGACCAGAGAGTAAACACGGCAAGTGTTTGGTTTGCCCATGCAAAATAACGCCATAAAATATCGTAGTTCATAAGGGTGATGATATAGCCAATGGTAAACATGGGAATACAGATATAAAGCCGGTTTAGGATACTTTTCTGTCCTATTTTCAAAAAGTCTGCAACAATGAGTCTGGAACTACGGAAGGCAGTATCTCCGGAAGTGATTGGCGCGGCTACAACTCCGAGCAAAGCCAGTAGTGCTCCAACCTTTCCAAGTGTTGTTTTTGTAATGGTATTAACTGCCCAAGAAGCATCGTTCTGATGCTCAGCAAGAGCAATGTTCAGCCCTTTTAGAGAATCTTCTATGCCATTATAGCCTTTGAAGAATGCCATTGCAGCAGCGGCCCATATAAGTGCTATTATGCTCTCAGATATCATAGCTCCATAGAATACGCTACGGCTTTCTTTGCGGTTTGTAAGGCATCTGGCCATCATTGGCGATTGGGTGGCGTGGAAGCCCGATATGGCACCGCAGGCTATGGTGATAAACATTGTAGGTATAATGGGAAAGTTGGCGGCATCTGTCTTGAAGTTAGTTAGTGAGGTTAGATTTGGAATGGTATAATCTCCCGCAAACAATATATATAAGATACCTAAGGCCATGCAAATCAGCGCAATGCCAAAGATAGGGTATATGTTTCCTATGATTTTGTCTATAGGCAGTAAAGTGGCGAGTATGTAGTATATCAATACAATGTACAACCAAACCTCTTTACTCCAACCAGTCATAGATGCGAGAATGCCGGCGGGTCCCAACATAAATACAGCGCCTACCATTATCATCATCACCACAGCAAAAACTCTCATCACTTGCTTAGTGGTAATTCCTAAATAACGGCCTATGATTTCCGGCAGGCTGGCTCCGTTGTGATGAAGCGATATTACGCCGGCTATAAAATCGTGCATAGCCCCCATAAAAATACCGCCAAGGGTAATCCAGATAAAGGCAACAGGCCCGTAGGTAGCTCCTAACACCGCGCCAAAGATAGGCCCTAATCCGGCAATGTTAAGTAACTGAATCAGAAATGTTTTCCAGCGTGGCATGGGAATGTAATCCACACCATCGTACATTGTTTTGGAAGGTACGTTTGCATCTTGTGTAACCCCACAGATTTTTTCCAGAAATCTTCCGTATGTGAAATAGGCAGTAACCAACAACGCAAGACAAATGATAAATGTTATCATAATAGTTTATGCTTTATGCAAATGTAATCAATAAGATTATTTATTTTAGTATTGCGTGTAATTAATATGGTGAAGATGCAAATAATTATTTGAACTCCGATAAAATGCACTTCTTCATTCTCCACCTTTCTCAGTTTTCACCAGATTACAGCTTGGCTTGGCTATAAAAAAGCACTGCAGTTTTACTGCAATGCTTGGTGCTTGCGGAGAGATAGGGATTCGAACCCTAGTGACGGTTACCCGCCAACCCGCCCTCCAAACGGGCGCTTTAGACCACTCAGCCATCTCTCCTGTTTACATAATGTCTCAGGGGCGAATATAGTATAAATTTTCTAATATTATAACGGTATTGTAAAAAAAAGTTTATAGGCATATAAAAGGCTGTTTGTCTGCTTATTACTAACTTTGTTTACAACTTGTTGATTTCTTTGTTTGCTTCTTTGTATGGGCGGTTTTCTTTTTCTTATTTTTGTGTAAGCAATCTATGCCAAAAGCGAGACAAACATTTTACATAAACAATAAGATACAAATTAAATTAATTTACTAATTATGTCAGCCAATCAGATTTTTATTGTCAAGAGGGACGGAAAGCAAGATGTGTTTTCAATTGAGAAGATCAAGAATGCAATAAGAAAAGCTTTTTTAGCCTCAGGCGGCTTTGCTTCAGACGAGGATCTGACAATAATCCTTTCGCATGTTGCCATTCGCAATGGAATGAGCGTGGAGGATATTCAGAACCAGGTGGAAGTTGCTCTGATGAAAGAAAAGTATTATCAGATTGCCAAAAATTACATGCTATACCGTCAGCGTCACATGGAAGATCGTGATACAAGAGATAGGTTGGATTTTCTGGTAAACTATTGTAAGGCTGACAATGCGGCTACCGGCAGCAAGTACGATGCTAACGCTAATGTTGAGCATAAGAATATAGCTACTCTTATAGGAGAGATTCCAAAGGCAGGTTTCATTCGTTTGAACAGAAGGTTGCTTACAGACCGTTTGAAGGATATGTACGGTAAAGATTTTGCAGACAAGTACATTAAGATGCTGTCGCAGCACTTTATCTATAAGAACGATGAAACATCGCTTGCCAATTACTGTGCAAGTATTACAATGTACCCATGGCTGCTTAACGGAACTCTGAATATAGGAGGTAATTCTACAAAGCCTACAAATCTGAAGAGTTTCTGTGGCGGCTTTGTAAATCTGGTGTTTATAGTTTCTTCTATGCTTAGCGGAGCCTGTGCTACTCCTGAGTTCTTGATGTATATGAATTATTTTCTCCAGAAAGAATACGGAGAAGATTATTACAAGAGAGGTAATCAGGTTGTAGATTTATCTGTAAAGCAAAGAACTATTCAAAAGGTTATAACAGATTGTTTTGAACAGGTTGTCTATTCTATAAATCAACCTACAGGTGCCAGAAACTTTCAAGCAGTATTTTGGAATGTAGCTTATTATGATAAATACTATTTTGAAAGTCTGTTTGGAGAGTTCCGCTTTCCTGATGGCACCGCACCGCACTGGGAGTCTTTATCTTGGCTTCAGAAACTTTTCATGAAGTGGTTTAATGCGGAAAGGCTCAAGACACCTCTTACTTTTCCTGTTGAAACAATGGCCTTATTGTCTGAGAACGGCGATGTTAAAGATAAGGAATGGGGTGATTTTACTGCCGAAATGTATAGCGAAGGACATTCGTTCTTTACCTATCTTTCAGATAATGCAGATTCGCTTTCGAGCTGCTGCCGTTTGAGAAACGAAATACAAGATAACGGCTTTAGTTATACACTTGGTGCCGGTGGAGTTTCTACTGGGAGCAAGAGTGTGTTAACCATTAACCTTAACCGTTGTATTCAGTATGCGGTTAAGCATAAGATGGATTACATGGAGTTTTTGGCGGAGGTGATAGATTTGGTGCACAAGGTGCAACTGGCATATAACGAAAATCTTAAAGATTTGCAGTCTAAGGGCATGCTCCCGTTGTTCGATGCCGGATATATCAACATAGGCAGACAATATCTTACTATTGGAATCAATGGTCTTGTAGAATCGGCAGAATTTCTTGGCTATAAGATAGATGACAATCCGGATTATGCTCATTATGTGCAGGAGGTACTTGGCCTTGTAGAAAAATACAACAAGAATTATCGCACTAAAGATACTATGTTCAACTGCGAAATGATTCCTGCAGAGAATGTAGGTGTAAAACATGCTAAATGGGATAAAGAAGATGGTTACTTTGTGCCAAGAGATTGCTATAACAGCTATTTCTATATTGTTGAGGATAAAACTCTCAACATTGTAGATAAGTTTAAACTTCATGGGCATAAATACATAGAACATCTTACAGGTGGAAGTGCGTTGCATATGAATCTTGAAGAACATCTTTCTAAGGCTCAGTATCGCCAACTTTTGAAGGTAGCTTCTAAGGAAGGCTGTAATTACTTTACATTCAATATTCCAAATACCATCTGCAACGATTGCGGTCATATAGATAAACGTTACCTCAAGGAATGCCCTCATTGCCAAAGTAAAAATGTGGATTATATGACAAGAATCATTGGTTATATGAAGAGGGTAAGTAACTTCTCGGCACCAAGGCAGAAGGAGGCGGCAAGAAGGTATTATGCTACAGACCACGGAGAAATATCCTCTGCTCTTACTATAGACGATATAAAGAGGATGGAGCAGCAGGCCACTCATGCCGAAACTCTTGCAGTACAGGAGAAGGCTAAGGTAGAATTGTAGTGGTGTTGCGGTAATTAAGTTGGCAAACAGTGGTTAAGTGCTACAACTTTGATATAGTGTGTCAGGAAATTCCAGACCAGATAACCCTTGCTTTCAATATATCGGGTTGCCCTAATCATTGTTCCGGTTGTCATAGCCCGTGGCTTTGGAAAGACGAAGGAGTGCCATTGGATGAGCACTTTCTTTCTCTTCTGATAGATAAGTATTCCTCTGGTATAACGTGCGTATGTTTTATGGGGGGCGATCAGGCCCCGGAGTATATAAATAATCTTGCGGCCTATCTAAGGAAGCATTTTACCTATCTTAAAACGGCTTGGTATTCAGGCTCTGAAGAGATACCTGCGTGTATATCTGTAGAAAACTTTGATTTCATAAAGATAGGCCCATACATAGAAGAATACGGAGGGTTGAGGAGTGCTACCACAAACCAAAAGTTCTACATCGTAGGCAAAGACGGGAGTCTTACCCAATATCGTTTTTCGCCAAAGAACGGATAGTATATATTGTCTTAGCACAATTTTTGTTTTCGTTATATTTACACTTTGAAGCTTCTGCTCATACACAGAATATTCTGCCTATATTGAAGAGAGGCGGTTAAATGCACTTGTTGGGTTTGAAGTTGCTTGTAAGCTATATACTAAACAGTGTGGTTATGAAAAGGTTGTTTCTATTTTTAGCAATAATGCTGTATGGCATTTTTTCCTTTGCACAGACCAGGGAATCGTGGGCGGGTATTTACTATTACGATTCAAACTCTTATGGGGTTACTCAGCGCGATTCGGCTGAATATTACAGAGTAGTTGAAAGTAACAATTCTTTTAACGATTACTATTCTAAAAGCAATACGCTGAGGGCTACCGGAGTGGTTTCTTTTGTGGATGCGGCAGACGATGCTAATACCATATTTGAAGGGGATTTTATAGCGTATTATCCGAATGGCAAAGTGTGGATAAAGCAATTCTTTAAAAATGGTAAGAATGATGGAGAGTTTACGGAATATTTTGAGAATGGCTTGATGAAGCAGCACGGATTTTATAAGGAGGGCATATTGCAGGGAGCAAAAACACTATTCGACGAAGATGGCAATACTTGCAAACAGTTGGAGTATAGTTACGATACTACAACTAAAGAACCTGTTTGGAGAGATGTTACAACATCAGATCTTAAAACATATACAGCCGAAGATGGACAAGTTATACGAGCTTATGCCATTAACGGATTATATGTTTCTGTAGATGTTAGCTATCAGCACTATTACGGTAAGTATTACGTGTTGCAACTATTTGTGCAGAATAATTCACCTGAGGATGCTTATTTCTCTTTTAAGGATGCTTCTATTCAAAGTTCTGCCGGTCAGATAAAAATGTTTTCCAGCGGAGATTATCTGCGGCGTATAAACAGGCGGCAGGGATGGGCTAAGTTTGGTTTACATGCAGCAACCATAGCAACAGCAATAACCCTTGAGGCCATAGCAGATGAGCAGTTCTATAGGCAGGGCCGCCATCATCGCCGTACTTTTAGTAGAGATTTAGTTCACGATATGTCAATCTTCCTTATCCGTCAATCGGCGGTAGTGGGTAACATTCTTATTTCGGGAATGTTTAACGAGGCCCGTGCTAAGGTTGCAAACAATAACATAGGCTACTTACAGAATTATGTAATAAAGCCCAACACTTCCATTACCGGTTTTGCCTATGCAAAATATAACTCTAATGCAAAGCATCTTCTTGTAAACCTCCCAATTAACGGAAAGGTATATCAGTTTCCGATAGATGTAGCAAATATAAAAAGTATTGACTCTGAATAATCACAGCTTTTGTGCTACGGTTTTCCAGTCTATAATTTTCCAGAATGCTTCTATATAATCTGCCCTGCGGTTGCGGTAATCTACATAATAGGCGTGCTCCCATACATCAATAACCAAGATAGGAGAGAGAGAGTGAGTGAGCGGGCAGCCGGCATTGCTTTCTGATGTTATAACCAGCTTATCTTCTGTATCTTTTGAGAGCCAAACCCATCCGCTTCCAAATAACGATGCAGCACTTTTACTGAAAATTTCTTTGAAGTTTGCAAAAGAAGCAAAAAAAGTATTTATCATTTCGGCCAGTTTTCCTTCAGGGAGATTGTTTTCTTGATATATAGCCTTAGGAGAAATGGAATCAAAATACAGGTTGTGATTAAATGTTTGGGCGGCATTATTGAATATAGCCGTACTGTTTTCAAATTCTCCTGCAGACGATTCTACAATAATTTCTTCAAGGCTCTTATCCTCCAAGGATGTGTTGGCTATCAGGTTATTAAGATTTGTAATATAACCGTTGAGGTGTTTGCCGTGATGCAGGACTATTGTTTCTTGGCTGATTATGGGAGCTAAGGCATCTGTTTTAAATTTCAGTTCAGGGAGTTTGTGTATCATGATTTTAGAGTTTTTGGGTTAAAATTAGTGTTAAGTGTTAGATATTATATCTTTCTGAAATTAAGCAGTAAAGAGTTGCCAACAACGCATACGCTGGACATTGCCATAGCAGCTCCGGCAACCATAGGGTTGAGAAGAAAGCCATTTACAGGAAAAAAGAGTCCGGCGGCTATAGGTATAGCCACTATATTATAGATAAAAGCCCAGAAAAGGTTCATTCTTACCGTTTTTACGGTTTGTTTTGATAGTCTTATGGTGGTAGGCAGTTTCTTCAGATCGGAGCCGGTTATAGTAATTTTTGCAGCATCCATTGCAATGTCGCTACCTTCTCCCATAGCAATGCTAACATCGGCTCTGGCTAATGCCGCAGAATCGTTGATGCCGTCTCCTACCATGGCTACAATCTGCTTGTTGTTTTGAAGTTGTCTGATATAGAGTTCCTTATCGGCCGGTAACATAGAAGATTTTACTTCTGCTATGCTACATTCTTGTGCTATTGCCTGTGCAGTGCGGCTGTTATCGCCGGTGAGCATTACTACACGTACTCCCATCTCATGCAATTCTTTTACAGCCTTTGCAGAACTCTTTTTTATTTTGTCTGCTACTGCTATTATGGCAAGAACTCTGTGCATGTCTGCAAAGTAAACAGTACTTTTTGCCTGAGCTTCATATTCTTCGGCCTTTAGGGCTATGTGTTCCGGTATTAGTATTCCTTTGTGTTTTATCAGCGACAAACTTCCGGCATAAAATGTTGTTTGAATGTTTGTTTTGTTATCTGCTGTAGGCATGGGATATTTACATGTGATACCCATGCCCGGCATGGTTTCTATATCCGATATGTTGGCATGCTCATAGTATTTTGCAATAGCCTCTGCTATAGGATGTTGAGAAAGATTCTCCATTCCGCCGAGGATGCTTTTGAGGGTGTTATTGTCGGCCTCATCCCAATACTCATCAGTAACTTCCGGATGTCCAACGGTAAGCGTTCCTGTTTTATCTAATGCCACTACATTAATTTTGCGGGCATTTTCCATAGCTTCGGCATCTTTAACCAGAATGCCGTTTTGTGCTCCCTTTCCTATGCCTACCATTATGGCGGTAGGTGTGGCTAAACCGAGTGCGCATGGACATGCTATTACAAGCACGGTAACAAGTGCTATAATAGAATGAGCAATGTAGTTGTTGCCGCTTACAAGGCCGCATATATTCCATATAATAAGTGCTGTTACTGCTATACACATTACGGCCGGAACAAATATGGAGGCAATTTTATCTGCCAATCTTTGGCTTGGCGCGCGGCTTCCCTGAGCTTCTCTTACAAGTTGGATGATTTGTGATAGGGCTGTGTGTTCTCCAATTTTTTCTGCTCTGAAAATAAAGCTGCCCATCTGGTTTACAGTTCCTGCAAATACTTTGTTGCCAAGCTTTTTCTCTATAGGCACACTCTCTCCGGAAAGCATGCTTTCATCTACAAAACTATTGCCCCCTACAACAATACCATCTACTGGTATTTTCTCTCCGGGCTTAACCACAACAATATCGCCAACTTCAACATCTTGTATATTTATACAGAGATGTTCTTTTTCAAGATTTATATCCTGCTCTCCGGCATACTCTGAATTGGAGCCATACCCTCTTCTTAGAATAGTTACTTTTTTAGGTTGCAGGCCGGCCAGTTTTTTTATTGCAGACGCAGTGGAATACTTAGCCCTTTCTTCTAACAGCCTTCCCAATAGGATAAAAGCTATTATTACCGAAACTGATTCGAAATATACATGGCTTTCTAAGCCGTTACTTGTTAATACTGTAGGGAATAGGGTATTAAAGACGCTAAAAAGGTAGGCTATGCCTGTAGAAAGAGATATGAGCGTATCCATATTGGCATGTGCATGCCTTGCCTGCTTCCACGCATTTATATAGAAAGTGCGCCCGAAGAATACTATAGACATTGTGGCTAATGCCCACATTATCAGGTTAGCAGTTTTTTGCGATAAAAATAAAGTGCCGGAATGTCTCATAGAAGCCATTCCTATAAACATAACAGGAATGGCTACAATTATCGCCCAAATAGTTTTCCTAACAAGCCTTTTGATTTTTTTTTTTCGTCTTGATTGTTTTGGGAGTTGGCCGATAGTGGTTCTGTATCCATATCGTAACCAGCTGCTACCACGGCTTGCTTAATTTGCTCCGGTGTTATTTTCTGCGAGTCATATTCTATAAGAGCAGAGTTAGATGCGAGGTTTACGTTCACATCCTTAACACCTTCTAAACTTTCAATGGCCTTTCTTACGTGCGCTACGCACATTGCACACATCATGTTCTTTACCGCAAAACTCTGTTTTACCATAACCGAATCTTCTATGTACTTGTCTGCAAATCTGAGTGGGCCCAATTAGAACTCACGTGCAATTCTATCCATCAGGTCTGGAATAGGCAGATGCTGTGGACATTTACTTACGCATTCTTGGCAGTTGGCGCATTGCTCAGGTCCACCTCCTTGGGCAAATTCTTTGCGGAACGCTTGGGCAAATTCTGCTTTTTTCTTGGCATATTCCTCTGCGCTCTGGCTTTCTTTATTAGGAACGTGGCCGTTCATTACAAGTTCGTTGTAGGTAGTAAATACAGACGGTATCTCTACCTCAAACGGACAAGGCATGCAATAGCGGCAGGTGGTGCAGTTGATTCTTTTGTAACTCTGATATTCTAAAATAGCTTTCTGAAGAGTGGTCTGCTCCTGAAGCGTGAGCGGTTTAAAGTTGGTGAATGTTTTGACATTGTCTGTAAGATGTTCCATGTAGGTCATGCCGCTGAGGCTTACCAAAACATTAGGGAGAGAACCAAGGTATCTGAAAGCCCAAGAGGCTATTGTGTTGTCTGGATTAAGATCTTTAAGAATCTTATTGGCTGAGTCTGACAGATTAGCAAGTCTTCCGCCAAGGAGTGGTTCCATTATTACAGCAGGAATCTTTCTTTTGGCTAAAGATTCATACAGATATTCGCCATCTTTTTTCCAATCTATGTAATTGAGTTGTATTTGTACAAAATCCCAGTCGTGGAGGTCTATTACATGATCCCAGCAAGCTCGGTCTGAGTGGAAAGAAAAACCTAAATTCTTGATTCTGCCTTTTTTCTTTTGTTCTAACAAATAGGCATAGCCGCCCATTTCTTCATACACTCTGTCGTAAGATTTTATATCAGAAATGGAATGTAGCAGATAGTAGTCAAAATAATCTACTCCGCATCTTACCAGTTGTTCTTCAAAGAATCTTGCTATATCTTCCTTTTGTTTTACCAAATAGCCGGGCATCTTGTCTGCTAAATAATATGAATCTCTCGGATATTTTTTTAGGGCTCTGCCTATTATATCTTCGCTCTTTCCTCCATGATAAACATAGGCGGTATCGTAGTAGTTAATTCCGTGAGCATAGGCATAATCTACAAGCTCTTGAACTTTTGCTTCATCAACAGGAGCATTTCTTCCCGTTCCGTTAGTAGGGAACCTCATACAGCCGAAGCCTATCATGGATATCTTATCTCCGTTTTTGGTATTTAGTCTCTTATCTACAGGAGTAATATCACCATTTGCCGCTTTGGCTTGAAGATTTTCTATAAAAGGGTTGTTTTTGAATGGTACTGTACTGGCAGCGAGTGCAGCTGCTCCAAGGCCAAAGATTTTTAAGGCTTTTCTTCTGCTTATTGCATTATTGCTGTTGTCTTTCATACACGGTATTGTTAGTTACACCCTGCAATTTACAAAAAAATTGGCATGGTATCAAATTGAGTGCTAATTTTGCTGTGAGATGCTTGTTATGAATTATGTGTGTATGAGTTAGTATAAAATCTATCTAAAGTTTTGCTGTCTCAACATACGCATAAATTATAAAAGACTCTTCTGTAATTAGTCTGGGAGTATAATTACGGGCATTCCTACCCAAGCATAATTCTCTTTTAGGTGTATTATATCTTTATCGAGCAGGCGTATGCAGCCCTCGCTGCCTCTGCCCGGTACGCTGTCTTCGTTGTTTGTGCTACCGTGAATGCCTATACCGCTCCACTTGTAAGTGTTTAAGCGTAAAAACCATTTGCCGTATGCAAGAATACTGCCTCTGCCATCGCCAAAATCGTGTTTCCAATATCCGGCAGACTGAATCTGAGAAATTTTAAAAGGCTTGCCTTCTTCCGATTCCGGAGTTCTCATATCTCCTTTCTTTTGTTTGTTTCCAGTGTTCTTGCCTATACATACAGGGTATTCGGCAATAAGTGTTTTTTCTCTATTTACCTTTGCATATACATAGAGTTTGAATTCTTTTTTAGAAACTACTATGTATGAAGAACTTTTGCTAAAAGCTCCTGTGTAGTGGACTTTTGTAGCAGAAGTATCTCTTTGGGCCTTCTGCGTTTGCAGGGCATGGGTTTGATTTATGTAGCCGATAGTTAAAAATGCTGTAAGTGCCAAGTGCAAAAGGCCATGATATAAAATATTGTTTTTCATAGTTTATATTGTAGTAATAATATTTATTGTAGTCTGGCTTATCGAAAAGTTTCTCGCCATGGCAAATCCAAGCAAGCTTGTCTTTGCTCATTTGGCTTATCGAAAAGGTTATATATAGTGTTATTTTTTGTGCTTTAGCCCCATTTCTGCTCCTTTTTGCTTCATGAGTTCAAAGGCTTGATTAAAATCGTTTTCTATATTTCCATCAAGGATGGCTTCTTTTATATATTCTTTGATAATGCCTATTTCCATACTTGGCTTTATGCCATAATATTCCATTATCAGCTCACCTGTAATAGGATTTTTGAAATTGCGGATAGCGTCTTTGGCTTCAACTTCCACCAGTTTTTGTCTTACAAGTTGAAAATTGGCCTTATGCTTTTTTACTTTGGCTTCGTTCTTTGAGGTAATGTCGGCCTCGCAAAGTGTCATAAGGTCGTCTATATCGTCTCCGGCATCAAAGAGTAGTCGTCTTATGGCAGAGTCTGTAACTGTGTCTTCTACAAGTGCTATGGGTCTGAGGTGTAGGGCTACAAGTTTTTGCACGTATTTCATTTTTTCATTCAGAGGCATCTTCAGTTGCTTGAATACAGTGGGAACCATCTTAGAACCGATGAAGTCGTGTCCGTGGAATGTCCAACCGGTGCCTGGCTCATATTTTTTTGTGGCCGGTTTGCCTATATCGTGAAGCAAAGCAGCCCATCTGAGCCATAAATTGTTAGTGTGTAGAGCTATATTATCTACAACCTGAATAGTATGTGCAAAATTTTCTTTATGCCCCTTGCCGTCCATTGTTTCAACTCCTTTTAAGGCCGAAAGTTGTGGCAAAAATTCTTCCAATAATTGCGTTTGTTGCAGGAGGTTGAGTCCAACAGAAGGTTTTTCTGAAAGCAAAATCTTGTGCATTTCTTCGGCAATTCTTTCTCGGCTTAGAATATTGAGCCTGTTGCGGTTTCTTTTGATGCTCTCTATAGATTCCGGCACTATGGTAAAGTTGAGTTGGCTTGCAAATCGTATGGCCCTAATCATTCTCAAAGGATCGTCTGAATAGGTAATATCTGGGTCTAATGGAGTTCGTATCAGGCCTTGCTGAAGATCTGCAACACCGTTAAACGGGTCTATTAGATTGCCATAGTCTTCTTTTTGAAGAGAAAAGGCTAATGCATTAATTGTAAAGTCGCGGCGTTTTTGATCGTCTTCTAAGCTTCCGCTTTCTACTGTAGGTTTGCGCGAGTTAAGATTGTATGACTCCTTTCTTGCGCCAACAAATTCGATCTGCATGTTGTTGTAGATAAACATAGCTGTTCCAAAGTTTTTGAAAACAGAAACCTTGCTGTGGATCTTTTGACTTACTGCCTGAGCTATTTCTATGCCGCTGCCTTCTATCACTATGTCTATATCGTTGCGTGGCCTTTGCAGAAAGCAATCTCTTACAAAGCCACCAATCACAAAGGCTCTAACGCCATGTTCTTTGGCTGTTTGCGATATTATCTGGAATATTTTGTCTTTCAGGAATATATGATTATTCATAAACTCTTGCCGTTATTGTGCTGCAAAGGTACATACTAATAACATTCTTTGTGCGTTTTTGTGCCCAACTTGCTCAGTTCTCAACTTAATTCTTGGTCCGGCTCAGATTGGTTGTAAAACGGAATGTCTTTAACAAAGCTATACTTTTTGTTTATCTTGTCATACTGGCAGGCAAATGTTTGAATGCCATTTGTTACTACAATATACTCTACTTTCAGTATTAGGGCATATTGCCATATCTGTTCAAATACTTTTGTATTTATCTTTACAGAAGGTCTTTTACACTCCACAATCATTTTTGGAAGCAACATTTTATCACCCTCTGTGGTTGTGGTGTTGGCATAGCAAACAATATCGCATCTGAGGCGAACATTACCCAGTGAAATTTCTGCTTCGCTTGTCATAAGGTGCAGCGGCCATTGCCTTTTTTCGTTGAGCCAGCGAATAAACTGTTGCCGTACATTCTCCTCCGGAGTAAAGGCCACATATTTTTTTCTGAGCGGGTCAAAAATTTCTTCCATTATATTTGAGACTGGTGGTTTATTGGCAGTCTTTATTTTCTTCTTTGCCATACGATTCCACTGCTTTAGGCATATTGTTGCAACCTGGCTGTATATTATGCA
This sequence comes from Bacteroidales bacterium UBA3709, assembly GCA_002372015.1. Lineage (GTDB taxonomy): Bacteria > Bacteroidota > Bacteroidia > Bacteroidales > UBA932 > Egerieousia. The sequence continues at coordinate 13,951 of DFIA01000008.1, forward strand.
GCTGCCGTTGTAATTCTATGTAAAAATAATAAAAAACGAAATTTATAGGCTTTTAGCTTTTGATTATTGCCCAAAAGGGCTTACTTTTGAAACTATAAGTTTGGATGGGCTTTTGAAGAAAAGAGTATTATGGCAAAGAAGGTAGATAAGGAGGCAAGTATAAGGCAGTTCTCCAAAATTTTAGAAGATATACAAAACCGCAATTTTGCAGGCATTTATATATTGGCAGGCGAGGAACCTTATTATTCTGATGTTATTATAGAGGCACTTAATTCTACTGTGCTAAAAGAGAATCAGAAAGACTTTAACCTGAGTATAGTGTATGGGAATGAAACAGATGCGGGGCAGGTTGTGTGCCTTTGCCGCAGATATCCTGTAGAGAGCGAGCATCAGCTTGTAATAGTAAAAGAAGCGCAGCAGTTGTCTTCTTTACAACCGTTTGAATATTACCTTAAAGCACCAGCTCCAGACACAATTTTAGTGTTATCTTTCACCGATAAATCTTTAGATCAGCGTACTTCTTTTTACAAGAATCTGAAAGGCAAGGCAGAGATTCTGGAGTCTGCTTGTTTGGATGAGTGGAAGGTGCCACAATGGATAACTTCCCATGTTCAGAAATTAGGATATTCAATAGAGCCTGAAGCGGCTCAATTATTAGCTCAGAGTACGGGGGTTTCGCTCAGAAAAATTGTGTTGGAAGTAGATAAACTCATAAAGGGTACAGATGGTATGTTGATAAGGGTGGGGGATGTTGAGGTAAATACCGGTGTATCAAGAGACTATAATCCATTTGAATTGTGTAAGGCTATAGGAGGGAGAAATCCTTATCGTGCCTTTTCTATAGCAGAGGCATTTGCGGCCAACCCTAAAAAATATCCTATTCAGGCTACTCTTGGAGCTTTGTTTTTCTATTTTAATCAATTGCTTACGCTCCATGCTATGCTTTCTGAAGGCAATATAGATTTCTATCAGGCTTGCCAGAAGTTGGGAGTATTTGGCCCGCAGAGGGTTAATGAGTACAAGACAGCAGCTGCAAACTTTCCATTGCAGAAAACTATGGGTGTAATATCGTTGATTAAAGATACCGACCTGAAATCTAAGAGTAATTACGGCGGTAATGCTACCGATGGTGCCTTACTTAACTCTTTGCTAACACGCTTGTTTGTATAGATTATTTTACCACTCCCCTCTTAACTCGTTTAGCAACGGAGGTATATACTTCGTACGGTATGGTTTTAAGGGCGTTGGCAAGGTCTATGGCAGTAGGCTTATTGCCAAATACAGTTACTTCATCTCCTACTTTTACATTTTTAATATCTGTAACATCTAACATACACATATCCATGCAAACATTTCCTATGGTTGGGGCTAATTTGCCTTTGATACAGAATTTGGTTGCGCCATTACCTAAATGGCGATTTATACCGTCTGTGTATCCGAGCGGAATGGTGGCAATTTTTGACGGGCGGGTTATCTTGCCTGCACGGCTGTAGCCTACAGTTCCGTCTTTTGGGGTTAGTTCTTTTACCTGAATAATTCTGCATTTGAGGCAAGCTACAGGCATTACATTCTTTTGATTTATAGCACTCACTCCATAGATGCCAATGCCGAGCCTAACCATATCTTTCTGAAACTGAGGGAATCTTTCTATGCCTGCGGAGTTAAGTATGTGCACTATGGGATGATAGCCTAAAACTTGTTCTACCTGCTGTACCATCTTGTCGAACAGGGCCACTTGCGACTTTGTAAACGAATCATATTTTTTACTGTCTGAGGCGGCAAGATGGGAATATATGCTTTGAACTCTAATTTCTGGATGATTGCTGAGAAATCTAAGTAATTCTGGGAGTTCTTTTTCCATGAATCCAAGCCTGTGCATGCCGGTATCTAACTTGATATGAACAGGATATACATCTACATGCATTTTTTTTAGAGTTGCGGCAAACTTCTTTAGGGCAAATAGGGTTGGAATGCCCGGTTCTAAACCATATTCTACGATTTCTTTAAAGGATTCTGGGTCGGCAGTTAAAACTAAAATTGGGCTGGTTATATTTCCTTCTCGGAGCTCTATGCCTTCTACGGGTTGAGCTACCGCTAAATAATCAGAACCGGCTTTTTCCATAAGGCGGGCAAAATCTACTGCTCCATGTCCGTATGAATTAGCCTTTATGAGGATAAGCATTTTAGTAGTTTTCTTTAGAAAGCTTCTAAAATATTTGAAATTGTGGAGTGCGGCTTTGGTGCTTATCTCCATGTGTGCGAATGTGTTTCTTAGCATTATTCTACCTTGTAAAAATCTGTGTACCACTTATAAAACTCGGCGATGCCGTTTTTTAGGGGGGTATTTGGCTTAAAGTTGTAATCTTGTTCTAATAACAAAGTAGAAGCAAATGTAGTGTAAACATCGCCTTTCTGCATGCCTTTCATCACTTTTTTGGCTTTTTTACCTGTAGTGTCTTCAATAGTGCGAATGAAGTCTGTTAGCTCTACAGGCTGCCTGTTGCCTATATTGTAAATTGGATGTTTAGACTTATTAGGGCCTTCTATTACAGCCACAATGCCTTTAACGATATCTTTGATATAGCTGAAGTCTCTGCTTAGTTTGCCTTTATTGAATACCTCTATGGGCTCTCCTTCCAGTATTTTTTTCATGAATTTGTAGGGAGCCATATCTGGTCTTCCCCAAGGTCCATACACTGTAAAAAATCTGAGTCCTGTGCAGGAAAGATTCCTCTGCTGCATATATACATTGGCCATTAGTTCATTGGATTTTTTTGTGGCTGCATACAGGCTTTGAGGATTATCTGTACAATCTTGTTCTGCAAACGGTACCTTTGAGTTATTGCCATAAACGCTTGAAGAGCTGGCATATATTAGGTGCTTGATTTTATATTTTACGCAAAGTTCCAGTATGTTGAAAAAGCCTACAATATTGCTGTGAATATAGCTTGCCGGGTTTTCAAAGGAGTATCGTACACCGGCCTGAGCTGCAAGATTGCATACTTTGTCGAACTTACCTTTCTTAAAAATCTTTTCCATAGCAGGAAGGTCTGCAATATCCTTTTGCGAGAAAGAGAATAGACCTTTGTTTTTTGAAGTGCATTTTCTTATGTATGCAAGCCTTGCTTTTTTTAGAGAAGGCTCGTAGTAGGCATTCATGTTATCTATACCCACAACTGTATGGCCGTTATTTATAAGTTCTATGGCGGTATGTGCTCCTATAAAGCCTGCAACTCCTGTTAAAAGTATTCTCATTTTCCTAATCTGTTCTGAAATCTAACCGAATAAAATCTGTAATATGCTTATTCCTCAAAAATAGCATAGCATATATTATCTCCTAATTTCATATACTCTTTCCCTACTATTTTTTGTCTGAGAGTTGAATCTTTCTTAATACGCCTTTCCTTAAAGAATAGTATTCCTCTTTGAAGGTTTACCAGGCTTGCCGAATCAATCTCTGTTATTTGCATATCATTTTGTCTAAAGTAATAATCGAGATTAGGGGCTGCGCTAAAACTATAATAGACAAGTGGCATTTGGCGTTCTTTGGCTGTTTGAGCAGCTTGCAGGCAGCCTTCTTTTGCTCCTGTCATCTTATTGATGCTGTTCATGGAAAAACTTCCTAAAAATATGGTTACAAATATAGAAGTAGAAACTATAGATATGGCAAGGTTAGTTTGTTTGCGGCATAGGTATTTTATGGCAATACCGCCTCCCAATGCCATAGGCAGCAATATTATCCAGTAAGGTGCCCACAGCTGAGGCAGTGTTGTGGCTATTGCTTCCGGCAGTAGGAACCTTTTGAAAATGCTGGCTATTCCAATTATTATAAATAACCAAGCCACGGCACCCACTATGGCTTTTACTAACTTGTCGTCTTGAAAATAAGGCAGTAACAAAGCTCCTGAGTATATGAAAAATGGTATGGCCGGCAGCAGATAAATAGGTATTTTTGAGCTTACTACAGATAGCATTATAAGAATGGTTAGGGCTGAGGTTACGGCTAATTTTACCCTTGTTTCGCCCAAAAATCTCTTATTTATACCTTTGATAATGAGCACCAAGCACAATACAGACCATACGGCGGTAATCCACCAATAGCCGGCAAGATAGAACCAGAATGGAGCTTTATGATGAAAAGAGTTTACTCCGCGATCTACTGTCTGATGAAAGAGTAGATTGTTCAGGTATGCTTTGCCGCCTTCTATATAAACTCCACTCCACCATAGCGCACATAGCAGAAGCAGTATGCTCCAAAATCTCCATCCTAAATATCGTCCGATTCTTAGGTCTTTGTTGGTAATCAAAAATACCAGTATGCAGATAACGGGAGCCAGAAAGCCAATGGCACCTTTAGAGAAAATGGCAAGAAATACATATACAGGTAGTAATAGCCTATGTCTTTTAAAGGCTGTACTTTCTTCCGTTCTCACCTTGTTCTTTGTGTCGTTAGCTCCTTTGGTGTTTGTGTACATTCTCCAGAAAGAGTATAACGCCAAAGTAATGAACATACACATGAGCATATCCATTCTCAACACAACAGACGCGGCCAAAAACATTACGCTCGAATGGAGCATGAGCAGGGCGGCCGTGCTGTCTTTTGCTCCTATTTTGTCTTTTGTCCATTTGTCCATTACCCAGCTTGTAACAAAGGCTGGAATCAGACTCAGCAACCCTGCCAATAGCAGCATGTTGTGTTGGCCGAACATTTTTCGGAGCAACATTGCCATCCAAAAATAGAGGGGTGGCTTGTCTGCATAAGGAGTATCATGATCGTAGAAGGCAAAGAAGCGTCCGTTTTCAATGGCATCATCAACAATGTTCAGATAGCGTAGTTCGTTGCTGGGTGTGTATTCTCTCAGAATTAGCAGAGGAAGCAGCATCGCTGATATAAACAGATATGTTGCGGCTCTTCTTTTCATATTGTATCTGTGTATGGTTATTCCTGAGTTTATGGTTACGCTTCTTTTAGTAATAGAGCAGCTCCAATCAAGCTACTCTTTGCCCATTTGGCTTATCTAAAAGGTTCATTTTCATGCAGCTTTTTACTGCAACTTTTCTCGCCATGGCAAATCTAAAACAAGTTTTGCTTTGCTCATCTGGCTCATCGAAAAGTTTCTCGCCATGGCAAAGCTAAAACAAGTTTTGCTTTGCTCATTTGGCTTATCGAAAAGGTTCATTTCTTTTTTGCTTGCGCTGTTTATGCAATATCATTAAATTTCTGGTATAGGAGATAAAGCCTGTGGCCTGTCCCAAAGCAAGTACAGGATCTGTTCTGATAATGGCGTACGATACTATGGCGGCACTCCCTATAAGGCTGATAACCCAAAATCCTGCAGGGAGTTGGCTTTCGTTTCTTTTTCGTGAGTAGAAATATTGATATACGAACCTGAGGGTAAAAATTATTTGCCCTAACGAGCCGTAGATAACAAGCCAAAGGGGTATGTTGCTGTTGAATATGAATTGTTGCTTAAAATTATCTATATCGCGCAACATATAGCCTATAGCTAAGGCAGGAGTAGCTAAAAGGATAGCTCTGATTAAAGATCTTTTGTTTAACAAAAACTTATCTCCCCATACTCCTTTCATTTTCAGATTCCAGATGTATATATAGTACGAAATAACTTGGCCGAGCATAATGGCAAAGTCGTTTCTGAGGAAGCCGTATATGAAAAACAGATAGGAGGCCAGCAGGCTTAATATCCAGAAGATGGTTGGAGATACTACTTTCTTTTGCTTCTCAGACATTATCCACTGAACAAGAATTCTGGCAGAGAAAAGTCCTTGAGCCAGAAACCCGATAGAGAAAATAATCCATTGGCTTATGGTCTTTTCCATAGGAGTGGAACTATAGGTTATTATCTTTGAATGAGTAGTTGATATATCTTTTCTTCATCCATCTGTAGGCAAAGCAGTCTTTCATAGGTCCTATCAGTCTGTTCCATACATTGTACTTTGATACACCTGCAATTCTTGGAAAGTGTCTTACCGGCACCTGTTTCATCTTTCCACCTTCTTGCAGCTGAATAAGGGCAGGGAAGAAGCGATGCATTCCGGTAAACATAGGGATTCTTTTGGCGTAGGGCGTCTGAATAATTTTTAGAGGGCAACCGGTATCTGCTGCTCCATCGTGAGTAAACATTTTTCTGAATCCGTTGGCAAACTTAGATTGGAAATTCTTCCATGCAGAATCTTTGCGGTTTGCTCTTATTCCCATTACAAGAGGATACTGGTCTGCATATGGCAAAAGTAGGTCAAAATCTTCTGGTGTGGTTTGCAAATCGGCATCTATGTAGCCTACTAATGGAGAATATGTATTATCGAACCCAGCCTTGATGGCTCCGCTTAACCCGGTTCTTTTGTCTAACGATATGTAGAAGAAATTTTTTCTTTGCAGGCACTCTTTTTTTATCATTTCCAAGGAGTTGTCTGCAGAACCATCATTTACAAACAGAACGCACATTCCCTTGGTTTCGGAAGAATTGATATACTTGTCTAAGGCATCAGCCAATCTTTCTATATTATCTTCTTCGTTAAAAACGGGAGAAATAATGGTGAGTTTATAGTTTGCCGTTTTATTCATATAGATACAAAGATAGAAATCTGTTTTGAAAAACACTTAACATACGTTATAAAAGAAAAAAGGAGATGTTGAAAAACACCTCCTCTTTCCGATTGTTGGTCAGTTAATTATTTCTTAGCAGCCTCAACGGAAGCTTTTCTAAACTCTTTCATGAGCTTGCTGATTTCGAGAGCAGCTTTTCTTGCGCGTGTTCCTGCAGCCTTGTTACCCTTTACAATCTGAGCTTCAGCATCTTTGTTGAAAGCCTCGAACTGAGCCTGAATTTTAGCAAAAAGTTTTTCCATAATCTTAAATTAAAAATAGATAAAAAATTAGTTATTGTGTTTGTTACAATTATCGTTTGCAAGCATAAAAGTAGCAAAATTTTCTATAGAAACCAAAAAAACTCCAAACCTTTAATAGAAATTTGAAAAAAGCAGTTATTTTCTAAGATATGCGCCCTTAAAACTATCTTTAAACTCTATCTTCCGGCTTGCGGATAAATTGGCTTTAGTGGTGGAAACCGCTGGCAGAGGGGGATAAAATCCTGTGCCTATATAGGTGAGACAGGCTCCAATCAAATCTTCTTGTGGCGAAAAGTCGTGGAAGAGATCGTCGTATCTGTATGCTTGTGGAGTGATACCATTGTCGAAATCGGCTTTTCCGTTGGAATTTAGGCAGTAGAAAGATACCGGCATAAAGGCATAATCAATCTGGCTGTCTGCTACGTTCTGCGGATATAAGAATACATACATTCCATTAGGTTTTCCATAAGTTTTAGACCCTACCGTTACAATATTCATATATGGGCTCAGGCAGTTTATTAGACATTCTGAAGAAGAGGCGGTTCCGCTTCCGGTTATTATAAATAACCTGTTTAGACTCAGAGAATTGCCGTTTCTTTTTATGATATATTCAGTGTCTGTATGCTGTTGTTGTTTGTTGTGGCTCAATTTGAGGAACAATTTGCCGTCGGCACTGGCTGGGGCCAATAGGTTTGCAATATCGTGGCATACGCTCAAATCGCCTCCTCCATTGTATCTAAGGTCTAAAATAAGATCTGTAACTCCTTGCTGCTTCATTTGTTGCAGAGTGTTGAGAATCTCATTCTTCATATTGAGATTAAATGTGCTATAGAGGATATAGCCAACCTTGTCTGTTGGCTGGAGCATGGCGGCATCTGCTTGTGTGTATGTTTTTGTAAGAGTTACAGAATTGCTCACAAAGGTGGTTTGTCGCAGGTTCAATTCTACACTACTTCCAGATGTGTTCTTGAACGTAAACCTGTTGGATTGTTTTGCTATTTCGCTATAAAAAGTATTGTTGTTGATTAAGGTGGGAACATCTGTTCCTGCTATGTGTGTTAATTCATACCCCCTCGTAACTCCAGCAGCAGCAAGTGGGGAATTTTTATCTACATAGCTTATAAATACTTGGTAACTCTTGTAGTATTCAATTGGTTGAGACAGATGAAAACCGTATGAGGTGGAAATGCCGGTGGACATGGAGTGGTAGCTATCTCTATTCATCATCCAGCTCCAGCGATCTTTTTTTACAAGTTTGGAACTGAAATACTTTTCTACGCTTATGTTTTTCTTTGATACGGACTGAGGCATTTGGTCTTCCCAATAGTAGTAAGCATTCATCATCTGATCTATGAACTCTTTTACCACGATGGAGTCTTTACCCATTTTGCCATTATTGTCTTTGTCTTTGGTGGCAAGCAGGATTATGCCTGTTATACAAGACGATAAGATAAAGGGCAATACAACAGCAACAGCAGATAAAATCAGCGCAGGTTTTCTGAATGTCCGTTTCATAATAATTCGTTTTGGCATTGGCAAAAGTATGCTATTTTTATTAAATTTGCTACTATGGAAGCTTTGGATAAAATTTCTTCTGCCGTAAGTTCTTTCATTTGGGGGTGGCCTATGATAATTCTTTTATTAGGCACTCATGTTTTTCTGACAGTGCGTCTTAGGTTTCCGCAGAAAAGCATCTTTAAGGCAATAGGCATGTCTTTTCGTAAAGATAAGAATTCTACAGGAGATGTTAGCCAGTTTGGGGCTTTATCTACCTCCTTGGCAGCTACCATAGGTACCGGCAATATAATAGGAGTGGCTACTGCTGTATCGTTAGGAGGTCCGGGAGCCATACTGTGGTGTTGGATAACAGGTGTTTTGGGTATAGCTACAAAATATGGCGAGGGTTTGCTGGCTATTAAATACAGAGTAAAAACGGCTAAAGGGACAATGCTTGGTGGCCCTATGTATGCCCTTGAACGTGGGGTGGGCAGTAAATTCTTAGCTGTACTTTTCTGCATTTTTGCAGCTTTGGCCGCTTTTGGTATCGGCGATACGGTGCAGGCCAATGCTATTTCTACCTTGTTAGATCAGGAGGGGCTCTTTGGCCCTGATTTTACGGGTATTCCAAAGTCATATACCGGCATTGTTGTGGCATTTATGGTTATGCTTGTTACTTTTTTTGGCATACGGGGAATTGCAAGGGTATGTGGTTTTCTTGTGCCTTTTATGGCTATTTTCTACATATTGGGCTGTCTGATTATTCTGGTTATAAACTGGGGCGTATTAGGCCAGGCTATATCTCTGATATGTAAATCGGCCTTTTCTGCCAAGGCAGGATTAGGCGGGCTTGCCGGAACTACGGTTATGATGGCTTGTCGCTATGGTATAGCCCGTGGGCTTTTTTCAAACGAATCAGGTATGGGTTCTGCGCCTATTGCAGCGGCGGCGGCAAAAACAAAAAATCCGGTTAGACAGGCATTAGTATCTTCTACCGGAACATTCTGGGATACGGTTGTAGTATGTGCCTTAACCGGCTTGGTTTTGGTTTCGAGTATAATTGCCAATCCGGAGATAGACTATAAAGATGGAGCAAAACTTACTCAACTTGCCTTTGGGCAAATTCCGTATGTGGGCTCTATAATTTTGACTGTTAGCCTTGTAACCTTTGCGTTTTCTACCATTTTGGGCTGGAGCTACTATGCGGAGCGCAGTGTAGAGTACTTGGCAGGCAGAAAAGTGGTTTTTATCTATCGTATTGTTTGGGTGGTACTCATATACGTAGGAGCGGTTATGAATCTTACTGTTGTATGGAACTTTGCAGACATACTTAATGCTCTTATGGTTGTGCCTAACATAATTTCTCTCATACTGTTGAGTGGGGTAATTGTTTCTGAAACCAGAAAATATCTTTGGTCCGGAGAATTGGATAAAGAAACAGACGAAGAAATACCTCTTATAACCGGAAGACGGGCAGAAGATGCCGAATTAACATCAGAACCATAAGTTTTGCGTTATTTATTATGGGCAGGGTTGTATTTATAGTGAATCCCGTGTCGGGAACTTCTTCCAAGATAGATATAGAAAAAATTATAGCTTCCAACTTAGATATAGCAATGTCTGAGGTAGGCATATTTAGAACCGAGTATGCAGGCCATGCAGAAATAATAGCAGCGCAGGCAGTAAAAGATGGTGCAGGTATTGTTGTGGCGGTAGGTGGAGATGGTACTGTAAATGAGGTTGGTAGAGCTTTAATTGGAGCGGAGGCCGCTATGGGTGTTATTCCTATGGGGAGTGGAAACGGCCTTGCCTTGCATCTTGGAATACCTACAAAAGTAGAAGCGGCCATAAAGTTGATAAATCGTAATAGAACTCAGCTGATAGATTGCGGTATTGTAAACAACCGGCCTTTCTTTTGTACGAGCGGGGTTGGTTTTGATGCTGAGGTTAGCAAGGAGTTTGCCTGCTCTGAGCGCAGGGGGCTTTTCAGCTATGCAGAAATTGCTTTAGCCAAGTGGCGTTCGTATAAGCCAGATACCTACACTATTCATTCTGTAAGCAGGCTCGGAGAAAAGAAACTTCTGTTTAGCGGAGAGGCTTTTCTTGTAACCATTGCAAATGCAGCTCAGTGGGGTAATAATGCATATATAGCCCCAAATGCTTCTGTAACAGACGGTTTATTGGATCTGATAATTGTAAAATCTCTGCCGCTATGGAAAATTCCCAAGCTTGGCTGGAATTTATTCCATAAGACATTATACCATAATTCAAACATAGAGTCTTATACTATGCATGGTTTTTCCATAAGCAGAAATTTATCTGAGTTGGCTCATATAGACGGCGATCCTTTACAGCTGGGCAGTGCTCTGAATTTTAGCATACGGCCGTCTGTATTAAAGGTGTTAGTGTAGCCATCGTATAATCTTACTCAAGATAGTTTTACTCAAACGAGTATTTCTTGCCATACTCCATCATTTGTGCAAGGTAATCTTCTACATAAACTATCTTGTAGTCAACTATTTTTCCGTTCTTTTCTACAGGCACTATATCTGGATTAACAAATCCTTTGTACGGCTTTAAGTTTAACTCTGCATAGCGCTCTAAAACCTCTTTGTGCAGGGTAGGGTCTATGTCTATTGCATATTTTTCTATGAGATTTTTACCTGCTTTATAATCGCCTTCAGACTTGATTCTCTGAATTTCTGCAAGCAACTCTCCAAACAAACCTCTTAGTTTTTCAAAGTTGTTGATAACAAAATATGTTTTACCCTCTTTAACTTTTTTCTCAATAACATTGTCTTTTGCTCCGTGCTCATAGGCCCATTCAGCAATGAGCTTGCGGTTTTGCATGTGTGCTTCGGTATTTTTCTTGCCGAGTTCAATTCTGGTAAACTGTGTAAACAGGCCGTTGCGGATATAGGTCATATATTCTGCTTTGTAGGCATTGGCATCTGGCAGGAGTCCCATCTCAATAAGCTTAGGGTCTGCAAGATAATATAGGGCAAATAGGTCTGCACGAGCTTCTTCGAGGGCAGAACTGAACTCTTTGAGAGCGTTGCCTTGTACATTCGGAAGCAGCTGGCCTGAGGCATGGCCGAGGCACTCATGCAGATCTGTGTGCAGATTACTTGTTATTACTCCAAATTTTTTGCAGAGCTCTATTTCGTTCTGGTCATAGGCAAATTCTGCAAGTATGCTCTTAGGCGATTCATCGGCAGCTTTGTCGTATGCCTCTGTAATGTTGTTTATTGTTACAGATTTAGAACCGTATTCTTTTCTTATCCAGTTAGCATTAGGAAGGTTGATGCCTATAGGGGTGGCAGGGTAACATGCGCCACCAAGGGCTGTTACGTTTATAACTTTAGCACTAACGCCTTTTACATTTTCTTTCTTAAACCGGTTATCTACAGGAGAGTTGTCTTCAAACCACTGGGCCTGGGAGCTTATGGCTTCTGTTCTTCTGCTTGCTCCAAGATCTTTGAAATTGGCTAAGCCTTCCCAAGTTGCTTTTCGGCCGAGAGGATCGTCGTAGTCTTCTATGAATCCGTTAGTGAAATCTACTATCTGGGCTCCGTCATCTACCCATTGAATGTTGTATGCATCCCAATCTCTTAAATCTCCGGTAGTATAATATTTTACAAGAAGATCTATGGTTTTCTTCTGCCCCTCAGTTTCTGCATATTCTTTGGCTTTGTTCAGATGTTGTATGATTTTTTCTATGGATTTTGAATATAGGCCACCAAGTTTCCAAACCTGTTCTGTTATGCTTCCGTCTGCATTTTTAACGAGTTTGGAGTTAAGGCCGTAAGAGATAGGACGAGGATCTGTTTTATCTTCCATTTTGTCGTAGAAATCGTTTACCTCCTTTTGGGTGAGCCCGCCTTCATAGAAGTTTACTGCCGAATTTGCCACCATATCTATCTTAGTGTTATTGCATCTTCTCATTGGTAGTATTTGCGGATTAAAGATTATAGGCAGAATCTGCTCGCAGAGTTCTTCTTGCCCGGCACTTGCCATAAGGCTTCTAAAATACTGCTCCGAGCAGGCCGGCAAAAATTTGTCTTCTGCATAATGGTGATATATACCGTTAGAAAAGAATACTCTCTTGGCATAAATAAGAAAATCTTTATAGTCTTGTGTATCAGTATCTCCTTTATATTCGTCTATGATTTTTTCTATAATCTTTCTGATTTTCAGATTATACTTGCCCATTTGGTCGAACATAATATCGCGACCACATTTTGCCGCTTCTGAAGTGTGATATAAAAAGGCTTTATTATTGAAACTGAGCGAATCCCAATCCGGAATCTGGTAGCGCAGAATCTGAAGATCTGCAAATTCATCCACTATGTATGTGAAAGGCTTATCTTGTGTATTCTGTGTTTCTTCTTTGCAGCTTACCAGCAGAGCTGCCGTGGAGAACATAATCATAGCCATTAGTTTTTTCATAAATATTTGGTGTTAGAATTGGTTTATTTGGTAGTTGTCTGATTCTGTTTCGGGTTTGTTGTCTGAATGGTTTTCCTGCTGTTTGTCTTTAGTGTCTTTTGCCTTGTCTTTGCCGCTGTTGCCGTTAAAAACATCCTTTACCATATTCACGAACTTTCCGATATAGTTTAGTGGATTGAGCATGGTTTTGAGCATTTGGTATTCTGCTGCAAGGTCTTGTTCTTTGCTCTCTATCTGGCTCTGCATCATCTGTTGTCTTATGTGCAGTTCGTTCATATTAGACATTTTGGACTCGCCGAGGAGCATTTTGGAATACATTCTTGCCATTTGGTTGGCAAAGAGCTTCTTTCTGAAGCAGAACACAATAATAGCCAGTACCATAATGCAGCCCGATACGCATAAAAATCCAAGGGCAGTGCTACCCAAAACTTCCCCTAAAAAGAAACCGAGTGCCATTCCTAACATCAGAATTAAGAGCCCTCCGGCTATAAGCAATATCAGATATACCAAAACTTTGTTGGTAGCCCACGACATTTTCTCTGCTCCGTTGAGAGCAGCCCTGTCTATTTGCATGTTTACATATTTGCGGATGGAGGTTGCAAGGTTTTCGTCGAGCGGACGAGAAAAATTATTCTTTTCCATGTCTTAGAGTTTGCATGTTACGCATAGTGCTAATAAAACAAAGGTAATCAAAAATATTATAATCAGGCTTAGCCAAGAAGTGCATGCCGAGATGGAGTGTAAACAATAACAGGAAAAATAGTAACTTTGCACTATGAGAAACTTTTACAAAGCAATTACAACAACCGCAGTTGGCGTTTTGGTTTTGATGCCGCTATTTCTTCTGTCTTGCTCAAAGGTGGAACCTAAAGAGGTGGTGTTTGAAGAAAAAGACAAAACGATATTATTGTACTTTGCCTCCAACAATAATCTTTCTATAGATGCTGCCTCCAACATAGAAAAGATTGTTAACGGGTATTTGCCTGAAAATACAAATATTGTGTTGTACTGCAATAACTTCGATCTTTCTACCAAGGATATGAAAGATACTCTTACCGTGCTCGTTAATATGTACAAGGATAAGCACGGCAACAGAAGATTGGATACTCTGTATAAGTTTGCATATATGAATTCATGTACCAAGGCAGCCATGACTTCCGTAATTAAGATAACTCATACCATGTGTCCGGCAAAGAGCTATGGGCTTGTACTATGGTCTCACGGAACAGGGTGGTTGCCTGCAGGATACTATACATTAGACCCTTCCACATCTTCGGCAGAAAAATACGCTATGGGAAATTCCATTGCCCAGCAGAGCCTGTCTGTGTTTCCAGGGCCTCCGGAGGGAATAGACCCCTATGCCCATATGGTGAAATCGTTTGGGTATGAGCGGGGTGTGGAAATGTCTATATTTGATGTGCAGGAATCTTTAGATAATATTCATTTTGATTTTATAGCAATAGATGCTTGCTTGATGGGTGGAATAGAAATAGCTTACCAACTTAAAGATAACTGTAACTACTTTATATCTACTCCGGCAGAGATTCTTACAGATAGTTTCCCTTACGATAGGGTGATAGAGAGAATGGTAAAAGAAGATTACAACGGCGTGGCTAAAGATGTGTACGATTACTACAATGCACTTTCCGGAGACTATCATTCAGTTACTATTGCCACGATTAAATGCTCAGAGTTAGAAAGCGTTGCGCAAGAGGCTGCTCAGCTTTTTGAGGCCTACAGAGGTAATATACCTGCTCTTGACATAACTAAAGTGCAGCGTTACTTTAGGTATAACGACCACTGGTTCTACGATTTGAATGATTATCTTGATAATCTTTGCGGAAAGAGCGAAACTGTAGCCTTTAGGGCGGCACTTGAGAAAGCGGTTACAGCCAAATATACTACGGGAAGGATGATTAATTTAGTGATAGATCCTGCCAAGTTTTCGGGTCTGAGTAGCTATATAAACAAACCGGTTGAAAGCGAGCTTACCTCTTACTACAAACGATATAATTGGAATGAGGTTGTAAAGATGATACCTTAGTAGCATGTACTTTTGGCTTTAGCATAAAAAAATAGCAGACCAAAATCCGGTCTGCTATTTTTTTATAGGCAATAGCTTTACTTTTTGAAGAAGCGGCCGTACAAGCCCTCAAAGCCTTGTCCGTGACGAGCCTCATCTTTGCACATTTCGTGAACGGTATCGTGAATGGCATCGTAGTTGAGCTGCTTTGCCTTGGTTGCAATGTCTTTCTTGCCGGCGCATGCACCTCTTTCTGCTTCTATTCTCTTTTCCAAATTGGTTTTGGTGTCCCATACCATCTCGCCCATGAGTTCACAGAATTTTGCTGCATGTTCAGCCTCTTCCCACGCATATCTCTTAAAGGCTTCTGCTATTTCAGGATAACCCTCTCTATCTGCCTGACGGCTCATGGCAAGATACATTCCAACTTCAGAACATTCGCCAACAAAGTTTGCTTTTAATCCTTCCCATATTTCTGGATCGCAGCCTTTAGCTACCCCAATGACATGTTCATCGGCCCAACCTTTTCCGGCTTCATTTTCTGTAACTTCTACAAATTTTTCTCTTGGAGCTTTGCATTGTGGACATCTTTCCGGTGCTTCTGAACCTTCGTGGATATATCCACAAACTGTACATCTGAATTTCTTGTTCATAATTAAATGTGTTAGTTATATTAATACTATACGTTAGTTCTAACTTGAGAATCAAAGTTAGTAAAGTTTCAAATAACCTGCAAAGTTTATGCCACTGCAAAAATGTAAAGTCAAAATCAGTTTGTGTCATAGAGCATATGATATTTGCCTCAAATATGAAGTTACGCAATTAAAAACACCTGCGCGAAAATTCTTTATAGTTGCAAATTCAACATAGAAGTGCAATGTTTTGATGAAAGAAGTTTTTGCTTATATTTGCGTCCGCATTTGCCCGGCGTTGTTGGGCTCGGTGCAATGGGGTCTGGATATGCCAGACTGAGTAACACTTAAATTTTAATAATTATGCAAACAATTACTTTAAACGCTTCCGAGAGAAAAATCGGAACAAAGCAGGATCTTAAAAAAATCCGCAGAGCAGGCAACGTTCCTTGCATCATTTATGGAAACGGCACTCAGCATCTCGATATTGCAGTTGCCCTATCAGACATTAAAAAGATAACAGACACTCCAAAGTCTTATATCGTTCACATCAATCTAAATGGAACTGTGCATCCTTGTATTCTTCACGATGCTCAGTATGACCCTATTACAGACGATGCTATACATGTGGATTTTTTGGCCATTTCTGAAAACAAACCAGTGGATATAGCTATTCCTGTAAATATCTTCGGTAATGCAGAAGGTGTAAAACAGGGTGGTCGTCTCAGAATTGGTGTAAGAAAGGTTAAGGTGTGTGGTCCATTAGATAAACTGCCTGATCAGATAGATATAGATATTACTTCTTTAGGTGTAGGCAAGGCAATATATGCCGGTGAACTTTCTGTGGAACACTGCAAGGTAACTTCTCCAAAGAAGTTGATGGTATGCGAAATTAAGCGTACTCGTGCTGCAGTAGCTGCCGCTGCTGCTGAAGCAGAAAATGCTGAGGCTGCCAAGTAGTAATAGCAGATAAGAGCGCGTACTTTGCCTAATTTTACTGTGAGCAAAAACTATGGCTGGAAAGTATCTCATAGCGGGCTTGGGGAATATTGGGGCAGAGTATGTAGAAACACGTCATAATGTAGGTTTTATGGTGCTGGATTTTCTCGCAGAGGAGTCTGGCACCCTTTTTAATATAGACCGCTTGGGCTATATAGCGGAACTCTCGTACCGAGGCAGCAAACTTCTTTTGCTAAAGCCATCTACTTACATGAACCTCAGCGGAAAAGCTGTAGATTACTGGGTAAAGAAAGAAAATATCCCAATAGAGAATCTGTTAGTAATATGCGATGATTTGGCCATACCTTTTGGTAGTGTGAGAATGCGTCGTAAAGGGAGTAGTGGCGGGCATAATGGTCTTGAGAATATAAATCAAGTTTTAGGTACCTCTAATTACAGCCGAATTAGGGTAGGTATCGGTAATGATTTTCAGCGCGGATGTCAGATAGATTATGTGCTCGGGAAAATTGTTGGAGAGGAAAAAGCAAAACTGCCGGCTATATTAAAGAGAGCTGCGCAGGGGGTAAAGGATTTTACTTTTATGGGTGCCGAC
Organism: Bacteroidales bacterium UBA3709; assembly: GCA_002372015.1. Taxonomy (GTDB): domain Bacteria; phylum Bacteroidota; class Bacteroidia; order Bacteroidales; family UBA932; genus Egerieousia. The sequence continues at coordinate 30,971 of DFIA01000008.1, forward strand.
AGGGCAATGAACATTTGCAATACGGAGCCTAAATCTCCTGATGGAAATAACATTTTGAGTAATACTACTTTGGAATAGTAAGTTATTCCGTATCTTCTACTACATACACATCTTCGTTTTGCTGATGAAAGAAATACTGTTCACGAGCAAACTTTTCCAAGGAATCTTTGTTGGAGGCGAGTTCTTTTAGTTTTTCTTCTGCTTGTTGTATAGCATTTTTGTAGTAGGCTTTTTCTCTATTTTGGGCGGCGAGTTGTTTGAGATCTTTATACCATACAATCAGATTGTTGGTGTCCAGAAAAAAAATCCATATCAGAAACAAAGCGGTAGCAAGGATATACTTGTTCTTTACCACTTTGAATACTTGTTTTATTACAGGTGTTTCTTGCAGATTCCTTAAAAGCCCCATTGCTTTTTTTATTAAATTTGCATCAAATAAACTGCACAAATTTAAGAAATATAATGAAACCTGTACTTTTGATTATGGCTGCCGGAATGGGTAGCAGATATGGAGGTCTTAAACAGTTAGACGGGGTAGGCCCAAATGGCGAAACTATTATGGATTTTTCTGTCTATGATGCAATTGAGAGCGGTTTTGGGGAAGTTGTGTTTGTAGTTAGGAAAAAGTTTCAAGCTGAGTTTGAAGATAAAGTTGCCTCAAAGTATAAAGACAGAGTAAAATACACTATAGTTACTCAGGAACCAGCAGATTTGCCTTCTGGTTTTTCTCCAGAAGTTCCGAGAGAGAAGCCTTGGGGTACCGGGCAGGCTGTCTTGGCTGCAAAAGATGTCATATCAAAGCCTTTTGCCGTAATAAATTCAGACGATTTCTATGGCAGAGAATCTTTCCGTACCATAGGTTCTTACCTTTCTAATCCAGATTTGAAGCAAGGGGAGTTTTGTATGGTGGGCTTTTATCTGAATAATACTTTGAGCGAGTCTGGCAGTGTTTCCAGAGGTATTTGTACAACAGACCAAAGCGGCTATTTATTGAAAGTAGAGGAACATACAAATATCCGCAAAGAAGTCTCCGGTATTCTGGGTGTGGGAATGGATGGTGTTGAGCATATTTTGCAGCCGGAAACCTATACCTCCATGAATATGTGGGGTTTTACGCCTAACTATATGATAGAAACAGAAAAACAGTTTGTGGAATTTCTGACACAGAATCTAAACGATCCAAAAAAGGAGTTCTATGTACCTTCTGCTGTCAGCAGAATGATAGCAGACAATACTGCTTCTGTTAAGGTGTTATCTACTCCATCTTCTTGGTTTGGTGTAACATATAAAGAAGACAGAGAAAAAGTTGTGGCCAAACTCAAGCAGATGGTCTCAGAGGGTGTTTATCCTTCTCCTTTATTTTGATATTTAACCAGTTCTAATATTTTGCCAATAGAGTTTTGAATTTATGAAGTCTATAACAGGAATTCCTAAATATTTTCTTCCAAATCTTGGAATGGGATGGCTTACCGTACTTATGATGTTGCCCAGCTCCATTTTTGCTGTTTTGGTAGTAATTGTGCTAAATTTAGCATTGTATGGAAAGGTTTCTGAAACTTTGTTCGATTCCGGTGGAGGCCCTCTCCTCTATGCTTTGTGCATGTTTTTTCCTATACTATTTGTATTTATCATGGGTTTTGTAAGGCGGCGAAATCCATTAGTTGCTCCGGTAAAGATAAATCAGCCTCATTTTGGGAAAGTAAATCCCTTGATTTTAGGTGTAATACTTATAGTGCTTCTGACTGCTGCAGGTTGGATGATAGCTCCTGTGTCAGACCTTATAGAAATTCCGGATGTTTTTAAAAAAATGTTTGAGAATATTAGAACTGATACGTTTAGCATTTTTCTAACTACGGCATTCATGGCACCTGTTATAGAAGAGTTTTTATGTAGAGGGGTGTTAGCTCGCGGCCTATATGCAACATCCTCGCCAACGAGTGGAATCGTGTGGTCTGCCATAATGTTTTCTGTAATGCATTTGAATTTATACCAAATGCTGTCGGCCTTTGTGATAGGTTTACTTTTTGCGTGGATTTACTATAGAACGCATAGCATTTGGATAGTTATTTTTGGACATTTTATGGTTAACGCCTCCAGCCTTACTATGGCCTATATATATCCCGAATATAGCTTAATGTCTTCCAAGGAATATATAATTCACGAAACCGGCAATGTGGTTTGGTATTGGATTCTTTTTGCAGGTGGAACCATTATTACCGTAGCCCTTATAGCACTACTCAATAAGCTGTTACCTAAGAATATAACAAGCTTTACCCCACAGCCGGTAATTATAGCCTCAAAAGAAAATAGATTATAACTTAGGTTTCCATGAAGAAAATATATCCACTTCTATTTAGTGCGGAATGTGCACCGGACAGCAAAGTAGAAAACGGTTTTCTCAAAGACAATACCTTGGATGAGGTGATAGAAACTTATATGGGCAATTTGTTAGGCGATTCTGTGTTCCGATATTTCAGAGGAAATTTGCCGGTTTGTGCACGAATTGTCTCGCAGCGCAAAAGGGGATCTATAATAGTATCTCCGGATAATCAGGTGGCAATGAGCAGATACGGCTGCTGGGGCAAGGAACGAGTAATCTATATATTGGGAGCTAAAAAAGAATCTTCTATCTATATAGGTTTTCAGAAAAATATATCAGCTTCAGATATTTATGAGCGTTGTATGGCTGGAAATATACTCGAAGCCATGAACGAGATAGAGCCGGAGGAAGGAGAAACTTTCTACATAGAAGCCGGAGTGCCTTTTTGTATAGGGGCTGGCGTGGAGTATGCAGAAATATCGCAGAACTCACCTGCAGACTTTGAAATTCAGAAGTTAGAAGACTTGATAGAAGTTTTAGACTATATAAATATAGGCGCATATCTGCCACAGTATGTAGCTCCGGAAGAAACTATGTTCAGAGTGGAACGAGTGGCAATAACCAAGCCACAGAATATAGCCCCTGATGAGGCCGAAAGTTTTATGCTGTTTATAAACTTAGATTCTCCTTTGTGTGTGCAAGCCAAAGATATAAGACATTCCGCAGTAGATTCTGAAAATAGCGTGGTAATGCAAAAAAATGAGTTGTTGCTTGTACCTCACGACATATCGTCTCTGACCATATCTCCTGAAAAAGGTAGCGAAGGTGTGGCTTTTCTGCGAGTTTATTTGCAGGATATTCCACAGTTAGATACATCGGCCCTTAAAGACGAAGATGAGCAAGTATCTGAACATCACCACAAAGGAGGATGCGATTGTGGGCATACTCATGGCGATGAGTGCGATTGCGGGCATGAACATACTCATTTAAGTTGATACAGAGTGTTATTAAGCCTTTTAGATACGTTTTATGGAAAGCATAAGGATAGACAAGTTTTTGTGGGCAATAAGGGTTTTTAAAACCCGTTCAGATGCAGCAGAGGCTTGTCGTAGCGGAAAGGTATGTGTAAACGGCTACGTGGTAAAGTCTGCTAAAGAAGTAAAGAAGGGCGATACCATAACAGTTAGAAAGGGGGCGGTACACTATAGCTACATAGTGATTGAGCCTATAGATAAAAGACAGGGAGCCAAGCTTGTAAATATGTATGCCACAGATATAACTCCACAGGCGGAATTAGACAAGCTGGCAGCACCGGTAGAGACTATATTTCTTAAAAGAGAGAGAGGCAGCGGCCGCCCTACAAAGAAGGAACGGCGCAACTTAGACAATCTCTTGTTCGGGTCTTAAACTCCCGTATAGTTTTGAGGGGTAACTGCCAACATTTCTTTTTTTACACTCTCTTTTACTTTGAGTGTTTTTATAAACTCGGCAAGACTCTCTTTAGTTACTTTTGAATTTACTCTTGTGAGCTCTTTCAGAGTTTCGTATGGGTGCGGATAACCCTCTCTTCTTAGTATGGTTTGCAGAGCTTCTGCTACTACAGCCCAGTTGTCTTCCAAATCTGAGTTCAGCTTTTCTTTATTGAGAATTAGTTTGCCTAAACCTTTATGCAAAGACTTTAATGCAATAATAGTGTGGGCAATAGGTACTCCTATGTTGCGGAGAACAGTAGAGTCTGTAAGATCTCTTTGCATTCTGGAAACCGGCAGTTTTGCACTCAGGTGTTCAAATATGGCATTAGCTACCCCAAGGTTGCCCTCTGCATTTTCAAAGTCTATTGGATTTACCTTATGTGGCATGGCAGAAGAACCAACTTCGCCGGCTTTAATCTTTTGCTTGAAGTATTCCATAGAAATGTATGTCCACATATCTCTGCACAAATCTATCAGTATGGTATTTATTCTTTTAAGATTATCAAACAAGGCTGCTAAATTATCGTAGTGCTCTATTTGAGTGGTGGGGTATGAGCGTGTAAGGCCGAATGCACTCATCTGAAAATCTTTGGCAAACTTGTTCCAGTCTATCTTAGGATAGGCAACTTTATGGGCATTCATGCCTCCGGTAGCCCCTCCAAATTTAGATGAATAGGGCACTGTTTTTAGGAGCTTTAGTTGCTTCTCTATTCTTTCTGTAAACACATTCAGTTCTTTGCCTAAGCGTGTTGGAGAAGCCGGTTGCCCGTGTGTATGGGCCAGCATAGGAACATTCTTCCACTCTTTGGCAAGTTTGCCGAGAGTGCTCACAATCTGCACAAGAGCCGGCATATAAACATCCTCCACTCCCTCTTTTAAGCTTAGAGGGGTAGCGGTATTGTTGATATCCTGGCTTGTAAGTCCAAAATGAATAAATTCGCAGAAACTGCCCAATTTCAGCTTTTGAAATTCTTCTTTAACAAAGTATTCAACAGCCTTTACATCGTGATTGGTTATTTTTTCTATGCTTTTAACTTGAGCCGCCTGCTCTACGCTAAGGTTTGAGTATATCTTTCTTATTGCAGGTATTTTTGATTTAGGAAAACTCTTGAGTTGCGGTAGCGGTATTTGACATAGGGCTATAAAATACTCTATTTCAACCCTGACACGGTATTTTATCAGAGCATATTCAGAAAAATAGTTACTAAGAGTTTCTACTTTGTTTTTATATCTTCCATCTATGGGAGATACTGCAGTAAGGGCTTGAATTTCTGTATGATTTATCATAGATAATGTATTTGGTCTTATGCGTTGTGTGTACTATACTGTAAATAATATACTATATGCTACTATACTATTTTTTATCTCTCATATCTTGCTTGGTTTTGGGGTTACTTTCCATTTTCCTTTGCCTCAGAAATTTTAGCGTATAGTGTGATGGCTTGTACGCCTTCTCTTACATCGTGAACTCTCAGGATATGAGCCCCACGGGTTAAGGCAAACAGGTTTAGCGCGCAAGTGGCCGGCAAACTGTCTTCCGGAGTAATGGAGAGAGGCTTATATATCATAGATTTTCTGGAAATTCCTACGAGAATCTTTTTTCCTATGCTACTCAGTAAATTTAAATTAGTTAGCAGCTGATAGTTTTGTTCTACCGTTTTTGCAAAGCCAAAGCCAGGGTCGAGAATCCAATCAGAAATACCTGCTTTCTCTGCTTTCTCTGCAAACTCTTCAAAGTATCTTTTTACTTCGGCTACTACTCCGTTGGGGTATTCGGTATGTTGCTGCATAGTATCCGGATTTCCTCTCTTGTGCATTGCAATGTAGCCGAGTCCTAAATCTGATACAGTTGTAAGCATCTGTGAGTCGTTTTCAGAGGCGGAAATATCGTTTACAATAAATTTGCCTAAAATTTTATGAGCCTTATATACAATGGAGTGGCGGAAAGTATCTATAGAAATAACCGGAGTTGTAAGATTTTGCTCTTGTAGTTTTCCGGAAGATATAATTTCTGCAATTCTTTCTAATGGTTTTTGAAGATACTCCCACTCTTGCTCCTGAGAAACAGGAATGCTGCCGGGCCTTGTAGAGCATGCGCCTATATCGATTATGTCTGCTCCATATAGCAGCATTTTAAGAAAAGTATTCTCCACATCGTCTGCAGACAGATACCTGCTGGGTCTGTAGAAAGACTCGGCATTTATATTTATGATGCCCATTACTTGTTTATCGGCCAGGCTATTGTAAACCATGTTTCAAATATATAATCTGTTTTTTTATGAACAAAAAATGCAAAAGCTGTACAAAAAATTGGAAAAAACAAAAAATGATACTACTTTTGCTCAATTTATATACTATATAGTAGTTTTTGGTCTGTAGAAAACGACTTTAAAGTTATGAAAAAAACATTTATCTCATGCAACTTTTCTTGCCACAACAAAGACAGGCAACTCCCTCTTTGCTCTTTTGGCTTAATGAAAAGAGGCGTTAAAAATTTATTAGCTTTATTGTTAATCTTTACTCTGCTGTGGAGTTGCAGTAGTAAAAAGAGCATAATAGACGGCCCGATGGGTTCCGGCCGATCGGTTATTTTTACCGCTGGTGGCGGCAATGCTGCCGTAAGCGCATCTGGCTCAGAACATTCTTCGCTTGTTACCTCTCCGAATTCACTGAGTAGCAATACTTGGTATAGCGGAAAGTTAGTAGGAGGTGATTCTAAGAAAGAGCGTATAGACTGGGTTGTTAATGATGAAATTTTGGTAGCCTGCCAGGAGTGTGAAGGGGCACTGAAGTCATATAGGTATAAAGTAAACAAAGTAACTCCGGATAATGCCAGATCTATAGCAACGCTTGTGCAGTATGATGGGGGTAATGGCTTACAGTGGGGTACAGGAAAGCATAACTTTTATGCTATTTATCCTTCTCCGGCTACAAGTGGCGATCCTGCGGTAAATCTTGAACTAACCACAGCGGCGGGGGCTAATACAGGTTGCAAGGTAACAGCGGTAATACCCCCAACCCAAACATTAACTATGCAGAAAGATACCTTACGCCCCGATATGAAATATGCTTATATGTATGCAACTACGAGTGCAAGCCCAACAGGGCCTGTTAGTTTGGCATTTTCTCCAATAGTAACCACATTCCAGTTTTCTGTAAAACCAGACAAGGATACAAAGGTAAGTAAGGCTACCTTGTATTCCGAGGAATGTGCTCTGTCTGGCACATTTACAGGAACAGTTACTGTAACAGGCGGCCAAGTGAAGGCAATGACATACGATGTGCCGGTTAAAACGAGTGAGAATAATAAAGTTACCGTAGATTTGAGTAACATAGAGCTTGCGGCAGCAGACAACTTGGTTTTTACCATACTTACACTGCCTGCAAGTAAGATCGGTAGCATACAGGAAAAACTTACCAAGATGGTGATTGAGTTTGAACTCAAAGATGCAACCGACAACGATTATGCCTATACTAAAGCCTTGCATCTTAAAAAGAACAACGCTTATATAGAATTTACCGGCCGTAAGAAATATCTTATCAGCGGTATAACTCTTCCTGTTCAGAAGTTTCCTATTACTATAAAGGAAATTACGGTAGGAAATTTTGAACAGACTATGTCGGATGCCGGTTTTGGCGACATTACCGTGGAAGATTTTAACCCAGACGACTTAGGCTCGTACTAAAGCAACACTATATGCACAAATATTATTGGAAAGGATATGAAAAACATATATGCTAAATCAAAGAAATACAGCGTGCCTTTCTTGGCAGCAGTTCTGTTTTCTGTGTTTGTGGTTTCCTGCAACCATGATATAGATCCTACCGGTATAGATTCTGAAAGCGGCATAGCGTTTAAGGTAGATGTTGCTGATATTTCGGGAGAAACAGCAGGTGTTAAAGCCGGAGGGAGTGTGTCTTTGGCAACTTCTCAGTATATCAGCACCATAGGAAAAGATTCTATATTTCTGAGCACTTTACAGTCGGATTTGCAAGACGGGCTCAGGAATGAGGTGCCGGATACTAAGGTAACTCCTTATAAAAATACCATCGGCCAAACAGGCTCGTTTGGTTTTATAGCCTATACTTACGCAACTTCAGGGGCGGAGCTTACTGCGTGGAAGAGATTCTGTGCGCCTACCGAGGCAAAGTATGTAACAGCCAAAAAATATTGGGAACCTACAACCAAGATGTACTGGCCTCTCAAGGGCGAATATATTCGCTTCTTTGCATACGCTCCGTATAAAGATGGTGCCGGTAATCTGATTAGTGTGGCATCCGCTGATGCACAGATGCCTAAGATATCTATAACGGTTAACTCGGAGGTATCGGATCAGGCAGATTTGCTTGTGGCAGATTCTCAGGAGTTTAAAGATAATTCCTCAAATACTGTAAGAAATGCGATTAATGTGGAGTTTTCGCACATGATGACAGGCATTGCTTTTAAGGCAAAAAAGAGTCTTGGCATTAAGTCTATAGAAGTAAGTGGTGTGTATGACAAGGCAGATCTTCAGCTTGCCGCAAAAGCAAAAGATGCAGAATGGAGTGGACTTACCAAGTTAGATAACAGATATACCCTAACAAATCTTACAGGAACGGAAGAAGGAGATTATATAATTTACGATGAGGCATTTACATTGATGATGATACCTCAAAGCCTTCCGAACAACCCCGCTAACAACGAGAACGGTGCCAAGATAGTTGCTACTCTCGGCGATGACTCCAAAATAGAATGCAGTTTGGCTGGTCATATATGGGAACGCAATAAACTTGTTACTTATATTATCAGCGATGAGCCTGTATCGCCTCGTAGCTATTATCTACAGCCGCTGACGGATGCGCAGAGGGAGCAAATAATACCTACAGACGATCAACCGCATACGGTAAACATTGATTTGAATAGCTATTGGGATGGCGATTCAAAGCTGCCGATTGATTGTTATGTTTTATATGCAGAGGCAGAATATGGCCCTTTCTATCACTACAATAATATACCAAGTACCTCAAAAATCAAGAAAATGATAGAAGCTCCTGCTACCGTATCTGCAACAGGTACATTGTATAACATTTCTATACCTATCAAAGCAAATGCGGTGAAAAGTGAAGGAACTTCTCAAAGAAAGCAGCGTAAAAGTGAATTAGAAGGCAGGGGAGAGCTCTCTAATATAGACCTTTCTATGTGGGACTTTACTATTGCACCGTATGGTAACAGCAGAACTACGCCTTGCACGGCTAATTCCTATGTAATACGCCAAAAAGGTACTTATATGCTACCATGTGTTTATGGAAATGCCATAGGAGGGCCAACTGCTGAAGCCACCGATTACAGCAACTACGACAATGTAGAGGCCTATAGACCGAATGGAGGTGTGCTTCCGAGTAGCTCCGATCCCGAGTTCGGCCCCAACAAATTTCTTGTTAATTTCAAGAATTCTTTTGGCGGTAATATAAAAAATCCGTTTTTACACCTTGATGAAAATGTTATGGATGGCCTATCTGTAGATTTGTCTTCTCCTATAAGCCGAACTAAATCGGAGGCCGCAGTTGCTGAGTTTAAAAATAACTATGAGGCTGTTTTAGTGTGGTGCGATTTAGACCCGGACGATGTAGAATCAACCAATTTTCTTACGGTGGAACAGAATATAGCAGAAGCACCCCTTAAGGGTAGTAGCGATTTGGGAAATATTCCGTTTGTTAAGTTTACTGTGGGTAGCGGAATACAAGAAGCAAACATTGTTATTGCTGTAAGAAGGAAATCAGACCAAATGATAGTTTGGAGCTGGCATATATGGGTAACGGCAGAAAGCAATCTCACGCCATTAGAAGTAGAGGATTACAATTACATGCATAACTTGCCAGGCGGCAATATAAACAAATTTCTTCCGGTGCCACTCGGATGGAATGCGGAGGAAAATGTTGAATACTATCCGGAAAGAGAAATATTCTGTAAGATTGTTCAAAAGGGGAGCTTAAAAACATCTGCCTTAATCAGAATTTTTCAGGCTCATCAGATAGACAGAGGAGATTTGGGCGGAAGTTCTACTTTTTATCAGTGGGGCAGAAAAGATCCTATGATACCTAACAGGGTATCTTTCAGTACTGTTATTGTAGAAGGGAGTCTTACCAAACATGCCTATCTTAAAAAAATAACTACAGATTTATATGATAAAAATGAGATAGTAGCATCTGACTATGGTTCAATGTTAACGATAACTCCTTCAAGTTCAGATGACTTATTATGCAAGTCTATACAATATCCGTATCAGTTTATAATTTACGGAGGTAATTGGGCAACATACAGGAACTTGTGGGATGCAGGGCAAACAGAAAAAGATGAAGACAGAGAGCCGATAAAAACGGTGTACGATCCTTGTCCTCCCGGATTTAAGGTTCCAAGGAAAAGTTGTTTTACGGGTTTTTCTCTCAGAGGTAACTTTACGAGTGAAGATAGGATATACCTCCAGTCTGATATGGGAGAAGATGGTTATTACTATAAGGCGGCTAAGGCTGTAGGGGTTTATTGCAAAAAAGGCGCTTCAGACAGAACAGGTATTTTGATGTATGCTCAAGCGTATTATGGCAGCGATGGGGCTTTTTTGGGAGATAGAGGCCAGATTGGTTGGTATTGGACTTCCTGCAAAAGCAATGATAATGCAGGTAATGCCATGAGTATTAATATTAATCCTGCAACTGCAACGGCCGAGTGGCCTTTTGCAAAGATTTATTGGTCAGGAGGTTGTGTTTACGGGCGTTCTCTTATGCCGGTTAAAGATGAATAAAAAACGTTAGAAATGAAGACAAATTACTCACATAGGTTTATGGCAAAACAATATAACATTCTATCAGTATTGTTTGTTGCCGCATTGCTTGTTTCTTGTACAAAAGAAGACAGAAGCCTTAACGAAGATATTGCCAAACAGGTTTCTTTCAGTCTTTCTACAACTGAGAACAAGGGAGCAGATACTAAAGTAACTCCATACGGTTCTTCTACAAAGTTTCAGGCAGACGGAGAGTCTTTTGGAGTAGCTGCATACAAGTATGCTTCTTCGGGATCATCAAATTGGGAGCTTCATTCTGATGCAGTGGAGGTTACATACGATTCAGGGGTTGCTGCATACTTCCCATCTACTCCAATTTATTATGCAGGAAGTGGATTTATGCGTTTCTTTGCGTATGCGCCGTTTAAAGATGCAGAAGGCAATGCCTTTAATGTTAAACTGAAGGATGGCGAAACTGTTCAGAAGCCTACATTAGACTTTACAGTAAACCCTGATGTTACAAAGCAGATAGACTTTCTGGTAGCCACTCCGGGCGAAGTGTCGGGAAATCCTGCAGTTAATAATCTGACGGTTCCTTTGGTATTTCGTCATGCTTTAACTGCTATTAGGTTTAAGGCCGAATCCGGCTTGGAAGTTACAGAGATAAAAATAACTGGTGTGTATGATAAGGGTACGTTAGATTTTGAATCTACAGAGTGGAGTGGACTTTCTGTACAAGGTAATGAGTATGTTATCAAAAACGGAGAAGGAGGAACTGCCCTGCCGGGCACCGATGATGGTACTTATATAGAGTACAATGAGAATCTTACTATGATGATGATTCCGCAGAAGCTTCCGTCAGGTGCTAAAATTAAGGTTACATTTGTAGGCGGCTCATCTTTTGAAAAAGCGTTAGACGATCATGTATGGGGCAGGGGGAATATGGTAAACTATACAATAACCCCAACAGATGTAACCACCAATCTGTACTATCTTAGCGAACCTTCCATGACAGACATTGTAGTACCCAATCTCAATAATGGGACAGGTGTGTTTACCATACATAGTTTTTGGACATTCGGCGATGGCTCTGTAAAGCATTGGGCACCACTTTCAATAACTTACTCTGATTCTGAGGATGGACCATGGTATGCGTATAACGAAATACCGACAGAAATGGCGGTATATGATGCCGTTTCGCATGACGTTGATCCTGTTGTGCTTGCGCACTCCAATATTTCTGCTCAGTTGCATATAGACGTAAAACCTAATAAGGTAAAAGAAGATGTTACACGCAAGGAGAGGGCTATGATTCTGAAATCTCGCACTGTTTTACCTTCTAAAGATCTTTCTATGTGGGATGCCACCTATGGTACTGAAGCTATGGGAGTATATGGTCTTGACCGCACAGCACCTATAGCAGCCAATTGTTATATTATCCGCCAGAGAGGAGAGTATAGGTTCCCTTGCGTATATGGCAATGCCATAGATGCTTCTAAAACCAATGTGCCTCCTTATGAAAACGGAGATGCATTCAATAAAAACAGAGACAACAAGTTTCCAAATTTTAAAGGTAACAATATCAGTACCCCGTTCCTGCATCTTGATTCAGATGTAATGGATGGTTTAGGCGCAGACCTTTCAAATCCAAGCGAAAGCGATGCTGCAGGCAAGTTTGTAGAAAATTATGAGGCTATTATAGTTTGGCAAGATCTTGTAGAAAGCAAAGCATTTATACCGCTCAATGCTTCTAAGACTTTGAATATGCAGGTATATAATTTGCCAGGCACAACAGTTCCAGTTCCATACGTATTGTTTGAAGTAAACGATGCGATACAAGAAGGAAACATTGTTATTGCTGTAAGAAGAAAATCAGACCAAATGATAGTTTGGAGCTGGCATATATGGGTTACTGCCATAGACGATTTTACTCCTCACGAAGTAACAAACGCGGCTGGCACAAAAATCAAATTAATGCCGTCTGAACTTGGATATAATGCAGAGCTTCACGTAGATGCAATACCTTCAAGAGTATTCTATGTGAAGTTTACGCAAGAGGGTTCCGGCGAGAGTAAGATTGTAAAGATTACGCATCAAGGGGCATCACTGTTAGGGGGTACTATGGTGTATGGAGGTAATGCACCGTATTACCAGTTTGGCAGGAAAGACCCACAGCTCCCTAAGAGAGTAACTTATTATAATTCTGACAAAGTAGCTTATTCTGATGCAACCACAGGTATTACGCTAAAAAATAAGCACTTTTGGTCTCCAAACGGCATATTGGATGAAGAGGCATATAATCAGCCCACATCCAATGCCTTACCTTGTGAAGCTGCTTCTTCTGCCGTATGCATACAAAAGCCTCATGTCTTTTCTACGAGTGGAGGTAATAGTAGGGCTAAACTGTACCTTTGGAATGCTTCTGCTACTACAACAAATGTAGAAGAGAAGGTTACAAAGAGCGTGTACGATCCTTGTCCTCCGGGCTATTGTGTTCCAAGAAAGGATTTTGGAACAGCATTAGCTTATATAACAGACCATAAAAACTACGGCTATGCTATTTTGAAAAGGAATGCTTCGGACTCGGATGGAATGATAGTGCATACCTTTGGTGCTCGCGATTATTCCGATGCTGTCATTACAGATGGCACGCAGGGCAGTATATGGGGTGCTGCACTTATTTCAAGTGGTTCAGGTAGAACTGTAAGACTTATGTCCGGTGTTAGCTATGGCGGGCAGAACGTTGCCGGTGGTAGAACAGTAATTCCGGCAGTAGAGGAGTAAGTGATTATTCTTTGGCACTGATAAATTGATTTTTTGGGAAGGCTGTTTGAATGATACCTGAATATTGTTATGCTTATAGTAATTGAAGGCTTAGATGGGGCAGGCAAGAGTACCCAAGTAAAAATGCTCCAAGAGTATATTACTGCAAAAGGGTATGCGCTGGAATACCTGCATTTTCCGCGCTATGAAGCATCTGTATATGGCGAACTTATAGGCAGTTTTCTGCGTGGTGAGTTTGGCAATGTAAATCAGGTTAATCCTAAGCTTGTAGCTCTTTTATATGCTCTCGACAGGCAAGCAGCGGCCCCGACTTTGAATAAGGCCTTGCAGGAAGGTAAGGTGGTATTATTGGATAGATATGTGTATTCCAACATAGCTTATCAGTGTTCTAAAGTTACCGATATGGAGGAGAGGGAGAAGCTTAGAAACTGGATACTTACTATAGAGTACAATTTCTACATGATACCTAAGCCGGATGTAAATATATTTCTCGATGTGCCGCTGAGTTTTGTGGAATCTCGCTTGTCGTCTGCCAGAAGTGAAGATTCTGACAGAGATTATTTAGCGGGTAAGCGTGATATTCACGAAGAGAATATCAGTTTTCAAGAAGAGGTGAGAAATGTGTATATAGCAGAATGTGAGAGGGATGCGGCTTTTCAGAGAATTGATTGCTCTGCTTCAGATGGTTCTATGCTCTCTCCAAAAATTGTATTTGAAAAAATAAAGGCCAAACTTACCTTATAGAAATGCGGTTTTGATGCAGCTTTTAAGACTTATATTGCGCTATGTAACAGGCTTTGTATTTATTGTATCCGGATTTCTGAAGGCTATAGATCCGATAGGTGTTGCTTTAAAGGTTCAGGAATATGTTCAAGCATTTTGCAAGGCAGATATAGGTCTTAGATACGCTATGATATTGGGTATTGCACTATGCGTGGCAGAATTTCTTACTGGTATTGGCATACTCAAAGTTATAAAGTTCCGTTTCTTTTCCGGTGTAGCGCTTTTAATGGCCATTTTTTTTGTATTGATAACTCTGTTCTCTGCCATTACCGGAAAAGTAGCTGATTGCGGCTGTTTTGGAGAGGCTTTGCACTTAAAACCATGGCCTTCTTTTTACAAGAATATTGTACTCTTGTGGCTTTGCATAATACTCTATAGGCAAAGATTAAGGGTACGTCCAACAGCTAATAGTTTCTGGGAATGTGTGTTTGTGGCCGGATATGCCGCACTGATTATAGGTGTATCGGTGTATTCTATCCACAATCTTCCACCATCTGACTTGTCGGACTTTGGGCCTGGCCGCAATTTATTTTCAGACGATTCTACTCAGATAATCAAATACAAGACAGAAGTATTGTACTCAAAAGACGGGGTTACAAAGAGGTTCAGTTTGAATAACCTGCCAGACTCCACTTGGGAATATGTAGAAACTATTTCTACAGTTTTAGAGGGGAGCGAAAAACTGGCAAAGACAATGCCTTTTATCCTGAAAGATGGCAGCGGAAGAAATATTACCAACGAAGTGCTCAAATCTCCAAATCCCATTGTATTCATTTCTTTCTACAATGTAAAAAACATTGCAGAAGAAGATTTAGCCAAACTCAGGAATCTCAGAGGTATTGGTTCTGCGCATGAAGTATCAGAGGGTTTAGACAACCCTGTGCAGCAGAAGTACAAAGTGTATATTTTGAGTGCGATGGCTCCCGAAGAAACCCATGAGGCCCTCAAGCCTGTTGCTGAGGAAGTGGAAAAGATAGTGTATGCAGACTTTAAAACAGTGATAACTTTTAATCGTTCAAACGGTGGAGCCACGTATGTTAACGGAGGAATGATAGTAAAGAAATGGGGTGCCTCAAAGTACGAGCGAGAAGAAATAGCTAAAGCAATTTCACAAAACCCGTTGCTGTTGGCAGAAGGGAGCGCAAAAGCCTCACACCTATTCTTGATAATCTCCATAGCTGTGATAGTAGGCTTACTTTTGGTTTTTTAGGCATATAGAACTTATTCGGTAATCAACATAAAAACGCATTGTAGTATGATAAAGAATTTAGCAAGTAGCACAGCAAAATGGCGGACTGCCCAACTTGTGGCATTATCTCTATGTTTTTTCTTGTTTGCCTCTTGCGGGGTTGGGCACAGGATAGAAAAAGCAGCATACAGGTATCGTGTATATTCATCTGTTCACAATGAAGCAAATTTCGTAAAGACAACAGCAACAAGCCCGTGTAAAGGATTGATATTTGTAAATTACCATTATGATAATCTTTTTGAATCGCCGCAGGAGATTACTATTCTTGAAGTAGATCCAAAAAGATTCCGCTTCAATGCATTGGATCACAACTCTTTTAGAAAAACTTCCGAAGCCGCACTTGAGGCTGGAGCCACTGCTGCAATAAACGGAACCTTCTATAATATGAAAGAGGGCGGCAGCGAATGTTACTTGCAGATAGATGGTGTTGTTTCGGATACCACCAAAGGCGATGATATGAAGCTAAGGGCAAATGGTGCAGTTGTAATAAGGAGCGGCAATATTAGCGTTGAACATTGGAACAGGCAAAAGGAGAAGCTTTTCCTTTCATCGGCAGACAAAAAAGTTTCAGTAATTGCCACAATGCCACTTCTTATATACGATGGTTTTGCGGTTGAACTTCTTGAATATAAGGGGTTTTCCGATAGACGTCATCCTCGTAGTGTAATTTTTGAGAAAAACGGCAAGATATGCCTTATGGTTATAGATGGACGCCACAAAGGAAATGCTGCAGGAATGACACTTGATGAGGTTCAGCGGTACCTTCTTTCTATAGATGGCGGCAAGGGCTGTATTACCGCAGTAAATCTCGATGGAGGTGGCTCCTCCACCCTTTGGCTTAACCCTGCCACCAATGGCACAGCCTATTTAAGTTATACAGGAGTGCTGAACCATCCGTCTGATAACGAAAAGTTTGATCGTCAAGGCGAAAGGCACGTTGATAATTCTATTATCGTGCTTAGGAAATAACCTTATGCGATAACTGCCTTATATTTTAGAGGGTACGTTTGATTTCTTCTATCTTGTAGGCTTCTATTACGTCGCCCTCTTTTATATCGTTGAAGTTCTCCACACCAACGCCACAATCGTAGCCGGAGGCAACCTCCTTAACATCGTCTTTTCCTCTCTTGAGAGAGGCTAATACTCCTTCTTTAATTACAATACCATCCCTGATTACTCTTATCTTGGAAGTTCTGGTAATTTTTCCTTCCTTAACCATGCATCCGGCAATAGTTCCTATCCTTGAAATCTTAAAGATTTGTCTTACTTCTAAGGTTGATGTAACCACTTCCTTTTCTACAGGGGCAAGCATACCTTCAATACCACTCTTGACTTCGTTTATAGCATCGTAGATAACAGAGTAAAGACGTATTTCTATTTCTTCTTTTTCTGCCATCTTTCTGGCATTCATAGATGGTCTTACTTGGAAGCCTATGATTATGGCCTCAGATGCTTCTGCAAGCAAAACATCCGATTCCGAGATTTCTCCCACGGCCTTATGGATAACATTTACCCTTACTTCCTCAGTAGAGAGTTTGATGAGGGAATCGCTGAGGGCTTCTATAGACCCATCGACATCTCCCTTTACTATAATATTGAGTTCTTTGAAGTTGCCTATGGCTATTCTTCTTCCGAGCTCTTCTAAGGTAATATGCTTTTGTGTTCTTAGCCCTTGTATTCTAAGTAGTTGTTCTCGTTTGTTGGCAATTTCTTTTGCATCTCTTTCATTATCAAAGATATTGAATGTATCGCCTGCCTGCGGTGCTCCGTTGAGACCGAGTACAGAAACGGGAACAGAAGGCCCGGCAGAATCAATTTTCTGCCCTCTTTCGTTGAACATGGCCTTTACCTTTCCAGTGTACATTCCTGAGAGCATAAAGTCTCCTGTATGCAGGGTGCCGCCCTGAACCAATAAGGTTGCTAAATAGCCCCTTCCTTTGTCGAGAGAAGACTCTATAACAGTGCCCACCGCTTTTTTGTTAGGATTGGCTTTAAGTTCGAGCAAATCTGCTTCCAACAGCACTTTATCTAAAAGTTCAGCAACTCCGAGCCCTTTCTTTGCAGAAATTTCTTGGCATTGGAATTTCCCCCCCCAGTCTTCTACAAGAATGTTCATTTGGCTGAGTTGTTCCCTGATTTTGTCTGGCATTGCGCCAGGCTTATCTATTTTGTTGATAGCAAATATCATAGGTACACCGGCAGCCTGTGCGTGATTTATAGCTTCTATTGTTTGCGGCATAACAGCATCGTCTGCTGCTACTATTATAATTGCCAAGTCTGTCATCTTAGCACCTCTTGCACGCATTGCCGTAAAAGCTTCGTGGCCAGGTGTATCGAGGAATGTAATTCTTCTGCCACTTGGTAATTTTACGTTGTAGGCTCCTATATGCTGCGTAATTCCTCCGGCCTCTCCTGCAATAACATTGGCTTGGCGGATGTAATCCAGAAGCGAGGTTTTTCCATGATCAACATGCCCCATTACGGTAACAATAGGGGCGCGTGGTTCCATAGCCTCCGGAGTATCTTCTTCTGTTTCTTCTTTAATGGCCTCTTGAATTTCAGCCGAAACAAACTCTATCTTATAGCCAAAGTCTTCTGCTACAAGGGTGAGTGCATCTGCATCCAGTCTTTGGTTGATAGATACCATAAGCCCCAAGTTCATGCAGGTGCTAATAACCTTGGTTACAGGCTGATCTATCATTATGGCCAAATCGTTTACTGTAACAAATTCGGTTACTTTGAGGATATTGCTCTCTGCGCCTCTGCGTAAAATCTCTTCTTCCCTTCTTTCTTCTGCTATTTCTCTCTTTTCTCTTCTGTACTTGCTGCCCTTGGTCTTGCCTTTTCCTTCTACCATTCTTTGGTAGGTTTCCTTTATCTGCTTTTGTACCTCGTCTTCGTCAACCTCGTTGCGTATAGGCTTAAAACCTTTCTTACCTTTCTTGTTATCTTTGTTTTTCTTGTTATTCTCTCTGTTCTGGTTGCTTTCCTTATTGATATCTACCTTCTCTTTCGTAACCTTTTTAATTCTCTCTCTCTTGCCGCTCTTCTTTTTTGGGCTTTCAAATCTGGAGACATCTATTCTAATACCGGTGTCTTTAGGCCCTTGGAGTTGCTCTACTTTGGTTTCTATAAAGTTACTCTGATCTTCCTTTGCAGATTCCGGAGTTGGTGAAACTTCTGTAGTCTTATTGATTTGAGCATCATCTTCTTTTGAAGGAGTTTCTATAATAGGAGTGTTTGCAGTGTCAGGAATGTTTGTAGTTGCGGCAGTAGCAGGCTCTGTATCTACGGTAGTAGTAACCACTTCTTTTGCAGCATCTTTTGGTTGTGCTACTTTTTTCTTTTCTTTTGGTGTTTCTGTTACTTGCTTTACAGGCTCTACTGTTTTTGTTTTATCTTTTTTATCGAATTTCTGGAGGTCTATCTTGCCCAAGATTGTAGGAGATTTAGGGGCATCTACGGTAGTTTCTACAAAATTCTCGTTTATCTTTTTTTCTGCCTTCTTTTCTTTTACAACCTCTTTTTCCTTATCTAACTGATAGGTCTTCTTTTCGTTTTCAGGAATCCTCAGGGAACCTGCTTTCTTTTTAGCATCCTCCTTTACTTTCTGCTGCTCGCCAAACTCGCTTTGTATGAGTTTATACACCTCATCGTCGAGCTTTGCATTAGGATTTGCCTCAATGGTCTGCCCTTTCTGCTCCAAAAAGCTGACCAATGTGTTCATTCCTATGTTGAAGTCTTTGAGTATCTTACTTATTCTGATTCCTGCCATATTCTATCCTCCATTATTATCGGTTAAACTATTCGCTCTTATCCTCCATAGGGTCTTCAAACTCGGCCTTGAGAATTTTCTTTACTTCATCTACGGTTTCCTGATCTAAATCTGCTCTTTCCATAATATCTTCTGAACTCATACTCAGCACATCTTTTGCGGTATCGAACCCAACTTTGCGTAAAGCGTCTATTACCCACTGATCTATTTCGTCGTTGAAAGAGCTCAAAAGCACATCATCGTCGTCTGCACCTTGAACATCGCGGAAGATTTCTATATCCATACCTATCATCATTTCTGCAAGGCGTATGTTGCTTCCGTTTTTACCTACCGCCAACGATACCTGAGAAGAATCCATGGTTATAAGGGCTTTTCCTTCCTCTTCATTGATTTTTATAGTAGAAATCTTGGCTGGCGACAAGGCTCTTTGTATGAGTAGCTGAGTGTTTGTAGTCCAGCTAATTACATCTATATTTTCGTTGCGTAATTCTCTTACTATGCCATGTATTCTTGAGCCTTTGACTCCCACGCAGGCTCCTACAGGGTCTATGCGGTCGTCGTAAGATTCTACAGCCACCTTTGCACGGTCGCCAGGCATTCTGACAATTTTCTTTATGGTTATAAGGCCATCAAAAATTTCCGGCACTTCTTGCTCAAAGAGTCTCTCTAAAAATACACTCGCAGTTCTCGAGAGAATGATGGCTGGAGTATTGTTCTTCATCTCTACTTTGGCAACAACGGCTTTTACAGAATCTCCTTTGCGGAAATAGTCAGATGGTATCTGCTCTGTTTTAGGCAAAATAAGTTCATTGTCTGCATCGTCTCTAATCAGCACTTCCTTTTTCCACACCTGATATACCTCGCCAACCACAATCTCGCCAACCTTTTCTTTATAGTAGTTAAACAAATTGGCTTTATCAATATCCATGATTCTGCCGGAAAGATTTTGTCTCAGATTCAAAACAGCTCTTCTGCCGAAGGAAGACAGCGGAATCTCTTCTGTATAATCTTCTCCAATTTCAAAGTCGTTGTCTGGTTCTTTTGCATCTATCTCTGCTTTGGAGATTTCCATCATAGGATCGGAAACTTGCTCTACAATAGTTCTGTTTCTCCAAATCTGGAGGTCTCCTTTGTCTATATTTATTATAATGTCAAAGTTGTCTGCACTGCCGTATGTTTTGGCAAGCTGTGTGCGGAAAATATCTTCCAGCACACTCATAAGTGTTGCTCTATCAATACCTTTACCTTCTTTAAATTCGGCAAAGAACTGTGCTAAATTTAAACCTTCCATGTGTTGTTATATTTTTATAATTTCTAAAATCTTATAATAATTCTTGCAGTTGGCAATAAATAAGGGATGACCAAAATTGTTTTGGCATCCCCCATCTCAATATCCTAATCGCAGGCAAAAGTATGTAAAAAAACACTAAAAACAAAGAAAAGCTATATTCTAAACTTCAAATACCTCAGATTATGTTTTGGATTTGTGCGTTTTTTAGTAGTTTTGGTCTATTAATTAAAATGGATGGTTTTATGGAAGTAACGGCGGAAAGAATAGCACAGCACTTTAACGGGGAGATAATAGGAGATCCAACAGTCAAGGTATCTATGGTTGCAAAGATAGAGAGCGGCAAGCCTAATAATGTGTGTATCCTCCATAACGAAAAATATCAGAAATATCTTATTGAAAGCAATGCCGGCATTGTTATAGTTAGTAGGCATTTAGTTCCTAATCAGAAAGTTAAGCCAACTCTAATAGTTGTAGAAGATGCTCATCCTGCCTTTGCATCATTATTAGAACTACTGAATACCATAAAAAAAAGCAAGAAGAAAGGGCGTAGTCTTTTGTCTTACAGGGCATTCTCCAGTAAAATAGGTAAAGATGTCTATATAGGCATCTTTAGCTATATAGGAAGTAAGAGTATTGTAGGCAGGGGGAGTCAAATATATCCGCAGTGTTATATCGGCAGCAATGTTACCATAGGAGAAAACTGCATATTGTATCCCGGGGTCAGAATTTACGATGGCTGTAAAATAGGTAATAACTGCATAGTGCATGCTAATGCTGTTATAGGTTCAGATGGCTTTGGCTTTGCTCCCGATGTTGCAGGTGTCTATAAAAAAATACCACAGACAGGAAACGTTATCATAGAAGACGATGTAGAGATTGGAGCAAACACAGTGATAGACCGTGCTGCTATGGAATCTACTATAATAAGAAGAGGTGTGAAGTTGGATAACTTGATACAAATAGCTCATAATGTGGAGATAGGTGAGAATACTGTTATGGCGGCGCAATGTGGAGTTGCTGGCAGTTCCAAGATAGGTAAAAACTGTATGTTTGGCGGTCAGGTAGGTATCGCCGGACATATTACAGTGGCAGACGGTACAAAATCCGGAGCTCAGGCAGGTATTCAGGGTTCTATTTCTGCAGAACTTGGAGCCAAGGGGCTATTAGGCACTCCAGCTATAGATGCAAGTACCTATATGCGTGCCTATGTTAAGTTCAAGCACTTGGCAGATCCTCCAAAGCGGCAGAATCAGACAGCAAAAGAGTAATAGGTAAGTTATTTATAACGGAAAATTTCGTATATTTGTAAAATACCAAACATAGCCTATATGCACACAAATCAGCATACCCTGAAAGGAAAATACGAGTTTGAAGGTAAAGGGCTTCATACCGGCAGAAAAGTCCATATGAAGGTGGAGCCGGCACCAAAGAATTTTGGTATTCAATTTAAAAGATCAGACCTCGGAGAGAGTGCACCTTTGGTGGAGGCCTGCGTAGATTACGTTAGTGCTACCTCCAGAGGCACAACCTTAGACAAGCAGGGAGTAACGGTTCTTACATTGGAACATCTTATGGGCGCACTCTATGGGATGCATATAGACAATGCTCTTATAACTTTGGATGCTCCCGAGGTTCCCATATTGGACGGTAGTGCAAAGCCTTATGCCGATGCTTTCTCTAAAGATGGTCTGCAGGAACAGAATGCCCCAAGAAAGTATCTTGTGCTGGATCGTAAAGTTGTATGTCGTAATCAGAAAGGAAGCGAGATGGTTGTTTTACCAGACGACCATTTTTCTATAGATGTGATGATAGACTTCAATTCTAAGGTAGTGGGTAATCAGTATGCACGCTTTGAGTCTGATACCGATTTTGTTACAGAGATAGCTCCATGCCGTACATTTGTATTTTTCCACGAATTAGAGCCGCTGTTTAAGAATAATCTTATAAAAGGTGGCGATTTAGACAATGCTCTTGTGATAGTAGAGAATCCAGTTCCGCAGGAGGAACTTGATCGTCTTGCAGGTATATTTAATGTAAGGAGTTTGGAGCGAGTGCCGGAAGGATACTTGTCTCATACCTCTTTAAGGTTTCAGAATGAATGTGCCAGACACAAGCTTTTAGATGTATTGGGCGATTTTTCACTTGTAGGTTATCCCATCAAGGGAAAAGTAATAGCATATAAGAGTGGTCATTCTATTAACTCCACCATAGCACGGGAGTTGAGAACGTTGGCACTCAGGCAATTTGAAAGACGTTAAGAAAAAGATAATGTGATTATGGATATAGAAAAAATTAAAGAAGTTAAGCAGAGGCTGTCGGTAGCCCCTAAGTATGATCCGGATGCCGAGCCTGTATATGATGTTTTAGGAATACAGAAACTCCTTCCACATCGCCCTCCATTTCTTATGGTAGATAGAATAATAGGAGTAGAAGACGATGCTATTATCGGTATAAAAACCATAGGTATAAACGAGTCTTATTTCAGGGGGCATTTTCCTACAGAACCGGTAATGCCGGGAGTATTGTTAATAGAGGCAATGGCTCAGGTGGGTGGAATCTTAGTGTTAAGAAGTGTAAGCGAGCCAGAAAAGTACTCAACATATTTTGCAAAGGTAGATGGCTTTAAGTTCCGTCGTAAAGTAGTGCCAGGAGATGTGGTGGTATTCAAGTTGATTATCACTCAGCCAATGGAACACAATTTGGTTTATATGAGGGGCAAGGCTTGGGTAGGCAACCAAGTGGCATGTGAAGGAGATATGGTGGCTCAGGTTATCAAAAACAAGTAGTTGTAAATCTAAATCTTATAGAATGGAAAACGCATTTGTGCATCCGAATGCAAAAATAGGGAAGAATGTTACTATCAGTCCGTTTTGTACAATAGCGGAGCACGTAGAAATAGGAGATAACTGCTGGATAGGTCCTTATGCTTGCATCAACGATTATGTTAAGATTGGCAATAACTGCAGAATATATAATGGAGCTGTAATAGGAGCCATTCCTCAAGATCTGAAATTTAATGGCGAGGAGTCTTATGTAGAGATAGGCAATAATGTAATGATTAGAGAATATTGCACCGTGAGCAGGGGAACAGCAGCCAGTGGAAAAAATAAAACTGTAATTGGCGACAATTCTTTCCTTATGGCCTACGTTCATGTTGCTCACGATTGTTGCATAGGGCGTAACGTAATACTGGTCAGTTATACGGGGCTGGCAGGAGAAACCGATGTTGACGATTGGGCTATAATAGGAGGCTCATCTGCAGTACATCAGTTTACAAGAATCGGTTGCCATGCAATGTTGTCCGGTGCTTCATTTGTGGGCAAAGATGTTCCTCCTTTTGCCATTGTAGGAAAGAGACCGGTTGTGTTTAGAGGTGTAAATATAGTAGGCCTGAGAAGAAGAGGGTTTTCTATGGAGCAGATAGAGAGAATCAGAGATGTTTACAGGGTTATCTATCAAAGTGGACTCAATGTTACAGATGCTTGTAAAAAAGCGGAGGCGGAGTTGCCGGAATCCGATGAGAAAAAATTGATTTTAGATTTTATTGCGGCTTCCAAGCGTGGTATTGTAAGGTACAATGCCAAGAACGACGACGAGGAATGATTCTTCTGCTCTCTACCGCTTATCTTCCACCAATAGAGTATTTTGCTGCTATTGCAAGGTACAACAAGGTGTGGATAGAAGCGTGCGAAAACTATCAAAAGCAATCTTACAGAAATCGCTGTACAATTCTTACAGCCAACGGAAAAATGAATCTTAACATCCCCGTACTCAGAGGCGGGGATGCTCATTCGCATAATGTTCCTATAACAGATATCGAGATAGATTACTCGGAAAATTGGCCTGTACGTCATATAAGAGCATTAGAGGCGGCATATATGAACTCTCCCTTTTTTGTATATTATATAGACGAGATTGCTGAGATTCTTTTAAGTGGCGAAAAGTCTTTGTTTCTACTAAATTATAATCTCACAAGCCTATTACTTAAATTTTGTGGAATAAAAGCGGATATTTATCTTACAAAAACCTATATGTGCTTGGCAGACAATGCTTCAGCCCATTTTTCTTTTGTAGATTTAAGAAGCCGTATTCATCCAAAGAGTAAAGAGCACTCTCTTCTTAGGGAGTGGGGAAAGGAAAAACCCTACTGGCAGGTATTTGAAGCCAAGCAGGGTTTTGTTCCTAATTTATCTATTGCAGACCTTCTCTTTAACGAAGGCCCTAATGCTATCAGTTTTCTGGAATAGTATCTGATTAAAACCTCCAGCCAAAGGTGGCAAGCACTTTGAAACCAGAACGCTCTATGCTTGCAAAGTTAGGATTTCCAAGTACATATTCACCGGCAGGCTCAGTATCTATAAAGGCAACATTACTCTTCTTGAGGTTTGCTGCTACTGCTAAATCTACATAAAATCCTTTAGAGTTAGCATAACCCAAGCCAACACTTCCGGTGTAGTTCTTAATGGCTGTACCTATTACGCTTTTCTTAATGCCGGTATCTGCATACTGAAAACCGGCTCTCAGAGAAAGGCTGTTGATAGGATTAACTTCTACACCAACTCTGAGTTTGTTGCTCATTTTAAAGTTAGCAGCCATCCAATCGTTTTCGGCAGAGAAGTCTGAGTAGTCTAAACTATGCAAATCGGAACGATTGCGCAGCCTTGTCTGCCCTATATTGGAGCCTTCATAATCAATACTTACGCTTCCTGATTTCCAAATGCCGGCAAAACCGAGATTATAGTGGAACGGAGTGTTTATACGATAATCATACACGCCTTCCGGAGAATTTATTGTGGTTTTCCAGCCATCGTCGTAGGCTACATGGGTGTCCCAATAATACTTGTCTGTTAGCGAATACCAGGTAGGTGTGGCAACAGATGCGCCAAACCTAATATTGTGAGTAGGTGCCCAAATAAGACCTAACTTGAGGTTTATACCACTACCTGTGGTTCTTACGTTATAGTACTGATCTATATAACTGAAGTGTGGGTCTGTATCGGAATATAAGGTGGTATTATCTTCTGAGTATTTTTCCTCAATTTTATTCCACACAGTAAACATACCTATGTTCATTCCAAGATATAGCTGATCGTTGAAGTTAACTCCTATGTTTATGTCGTACTCACCTAAAGAACCTGTCTGCTTTCTGGATAGGAACTGATCGCTTGTATAATTATCTGTTACAGAATGGTTAGGAAAGAACACATCGTTAGGAGCTGTTCCTAAGGTATCTAAGAAACTTGCATTCCAGCCATTGATAACAGGCCAGTAATAACTTCCAAGGCTATACGGATCTGGTGTGGCGGTATCGTCAAAGTCTCTGCCGGAGTAAGGTGAATTGTTAGCTATAGAAGCAAGGTGTGTGGCATAGCTATCATCTACTCCGTTGGCCCCTGCCTTTATGGTAGAATTAAAGTTATTGTGCTTGTTGTAGGAAAATCCAAAAGATAGGCTCCTTAATGCTGAATTACGGCCATTCCTTAAAACAGCCACACCTCCGATATTAGCAAAACCAAAGGAGTTTTTATCTGCTTTAGTGCCAACTCCGAGATATTTTGTATCTGTTTTGGTATTTGTAACGGCCGGAGTAAAAGAAAACTCGTTAAACCTGAATACGGCAGAAGCTGCCGGATTTATTGCAATTGCTCCCAAATCGCCTCCCAGTGCAGTCATAGCGTTCCCCATAGATACGCTTCGAGCGGTACCTTCTCTTTGAAAATCTGCCAACTCGTAGGCGGTTGAAAGACTTTGAGCAAACAAGTTACCTACAGCGATTGTGCATGTTAAAGAAATAATCAATAAGATTTTTTTCATAGTTATCTGTTTATAAATTTAATCTCAAATAATTATGTGGTACATATTGTATTGTTGGGAACTTACCTTCTGGTTGTAGAACCTCCGCTGCTACGTGAGTAGCCGCCAGAAGACCTACTAGTGGAAGAACTGCTCGTACCAGAAGATCTTGAATAAGAGCTTCCGCTGGAGCTGTTAGAGCTGGAACGAGAATAACTGCTATTAGAGTTGCTGTTAGAGCGACTGGAATTGGCAGGACCTCCTGAATATGTGGCCGAACGTCTGGCCGAGCTACTTGATGCATTGGCTCTATCAGTAGTTCTGCTTTGAG
Organism: Bacteroidales bacterium UBA3709; assembly: GCA_002372015.1. GTDB lineage: Bacteria > Bacteroidota > Bacteroidia > Bacteroidales > UBA932 > Egerieousia. The sequence goes on from DFIA01000008.1 coordinate 57,527, forward strand.
ATACAGAAGATTGCCTGTAGATGGTGCCATTGTTTCTGCTTGTAGCAGCATTGCGGTTAACAGCATTGCCGTTGTTTCTGCTTGTAGCAGCGTTGCGGTTAATAGCATTGCCATTATTTCTGCTTGTAGCAGCGTTGCGGTTAATAGCATTGCCATTGTTTCTGCTTGTAGCAGCGTTACGGTTAACAGCATTGCCATTGTTTCTGCTTGTAGCAGCGTTACGGTTAACAGCATTGCCGTTGTTTCTGCTTGTAGCAGCGTTGCGGTTAACAGTATTGCCGCTATTTCTGCTTGTAGAAACTGTTCCTGTAGCTCTCACATTGTTTACGGTAGGAGTTCTTCTGTATGAACTTCCTGTAGGACGTAGATTTTGCGAGTTGCCTCTGTTAGGAAGGCTTCCTACACCGATATTCCTTCTGGTGTTACCATCGCCGTTTCTGCGAGTATAGTATCTTCCAGGTTTGAACCCGTGGTGAGGTACGTGTCCTGCATATCTGTGTCTCCAGTAATTGGAGTAGGCGTATGGTCTGTGATACCATGATGGGCCGTGATACCATCCCCAGAACACCGGACGATGCCATCTCCATGAGTAATCGTATCTATAGAAATCGTACCAGCCCCAGCCATAGTACCATGGGTCGTACCAGCCATTTCTCCACAAATGCAAATCGCTCAGCCATATAGTGCTATGATAGCCATAACGATATCTGTAATAGTGGTAGTTCCAGTTCCATGCAAAAGGGTTATACCAAGATATATCCCATGGGTCTATCACTACATTTATAGTGTAAGTAGGGCTCTCGAATTTTCTGAGAAGTTCCTCATAACTCTCGTTATAGGCCAAGTTTTCGTTTCCGTTGTAACTGATATTTACGGCATGGTCTTCTCCAACTAAAATGGTATCTTGATAGGTGGAGAAAACATCCTTATCGCTCAAGGATGCTATAGTTTTTGTCTGTAACTTTTTAACATCCTGAGGAGCAGATGCTGTATAGTTTTCGGATGTGTTAGGAACTGCATCGGAGGAGGTGTAGTAGATGCTGTTCATGTATCCTCCGTTGCCATTTGCAGAGTAATTGCTTGTTCCGCAAGAAACAAGTAGCAGACTCCCTGCAACTAAGATAGATAAGTTAATGTTTTTCATTGTTACCTCCTGCGTTAAATAAATTTTGTATTTTTGTGCGGTTCTTATTAAGAACAAATATAATCTTATTTATTATATAAAGTATCAAAAACTATACCAAAGAATGGAAGATATTTGTTCTTTCTTTGAAATAGATTGAGGATATTATTATGGCAGAACATATAACATCAAGACAAGAGAACTATTCTCAGTGGTATAACGATCTTGTAGTAAAAGCAGGCTTGGCAGAGAATTCTGCGGTGCGTGGCTGTATGGTAATTAAGCCTTACGGCTATGCTATTTGGGAAAAAATGCAACATCAGTTAGATAAGATGTTTAAGCAGACAGGGCACGAAAACGCTTATTTTCCACTGTTTATACCTAAATCTTTTCTCAGCCGAGAGGCAGAGCACGTAGAAGGATTTGCAAAAGAATGTGCTGTTGTTACCCATCATAGATTAATGGCAAATCCAAATGGTAGTGGAGTGGTGGTAGATCCTTCTGCTAAGCTCGAAGAAGAACTTGTAGTAAGGCCTACCTCAGAAACAATCATTTGGAATACCTACAAAAATTGGATAAGCTCTTATCGCGATCTTCCTATACTTGTAAACCAGTGGGCAAATGTAGTTCGCTGGGAGATGCGTACCAGGCTTTTCTTGCGCACAGCGGAGTTTCTATGGCAGGAAGGTCATACGGCACATGCTACTAAGGCCGAAGCTATTGTCGAAACAGAAAAGATGGTGGGAGTTTATGCAGACTTTGCCAGAAACTATATGGCTATGCCTGTGATAGTAGGCCATAAAACCGAAAGCGAGCGATTTGCCGGAGCTTTAGATACTTTGTGCATAGAGGCAATGATGCAAGATGGCAGGGCGTTGCAGGCTGGAACTTCTCATTTTTTGGGACAAAACTTTGCCAAGGCTTTTGATGTAAAGTATCAGAATAAAGAAGGGGCTTTAGAATATGTGTGGGCAACTTCATGGGGGGTATCAACCAGATTGATGGGTGCCTTGATAATGGCCCATGGCGACGATAATGGTCTGGTGCTTCCGCCAAATCTTGCTCCTATACAAGTTGTTATGGTACCTATTTTCAATAAGCAAGAGCAGTTAGATCAGGTGCTGGAAAAAATGAAAGATATTAAGAGTGGTCTGGAAAAGCTGGGTATCAGCGTAAAGATAGACCACAGAGAAAATGTGCGTAGCGGGTTCAAGTTTGCAGAGTGGGAGTTGAAGGGAGTACCTGTAAGGTTGGCAATAGGCCCTCGCGATCTTGAAAACCATACAGTGGAAGTTGCCCGTCGCGATACTCTTACAAAAGAAAGCATGAGTTTAGACACTATAGTGGAGAATGTAGCGGCTTTATTGGATGAGATAGAGAAGAATATATATAATAAGGCTTTGGCTTACAGAGATTCGCATATTTATAAGATAGATACATGGGAAGACTTTAAGCAGCAAATAGATAAAGGTGGATTTCTTCTTTGCCATTGGGATGGTACCCCAGAGACAGAGGCAAAAATACAGGAAGAGACTAAGGCTACCATAAGATGTATTCCTATGGATACTTGTGTTTGCGAAGAAGAGGGCAAATGTGTTTACTCAGGTAAGCCTTCTACCAGAAGAGTAGTGTTTGCCAAGGCTTATTAAGCCAAAAGAGCAAAGCAAAATTTATTTGGAAATAGTTTATTGCGCTATTGTGTAAGAATATAGGCATAGATATAAAATAGCAGAAAACGAAACTGAATATGGATATAGAACAACCTTTGTCGCCTAACAGGCAGTTAATAGAAGCACTAAGCGGAAAATCCAATGCAAAATCCTTGGTGTTTGATATGGCTTTTGAACTGTTTAATAATCTGAAAGAATTGCTGGCAGAAATTAGCAACGATTTAGATGAGGCCTTAGACGAAATTAAGGAAAGTGGTGTTGTTCTCTCAAAGCGAGTGAAACTTGCATATCGCGACAGAGGCAAGCTCGAAGCAGAAGTGCGTTTTGCTGATGATGTGCTGGTATTTAGTTTGCTGCCAGATATTTATCAGTTTGATAAAGAGCACCCGGTGTGGCAGAATCCTTATATAGCTCAGAATAAATTTAATACGTACTGTGGAGTGATAACAGTTCATAATTTTTTGTATGAATCTGTAAAGCTCAATCGCGAGTGCGATCCTGGCTATCTTGTAGCGAGGCTGTTTATCAATAGAGAGGGGTGCTTTTTTGTGGAGGGTAAAAACCAACCGCGAAATAAAATATCTCAGTTTGGTTCAATTAAACTCGATAAGAAAGAATTGCGCGACTTTGTAGAAAGCGCAATGTTGTATGCCATTAGTTTTGATTTACTTGTTCCGCCATTTGAAAAAGTTAAGACCATTACAATAGGCGATAAAGATTCTGACGACTACAGAATACCTACCGGTAAGCGTAATGGTTTTAGCTACGATACAGACGGTATAATTAATGAATAGAAAATTTTACATACTGTTTCTGTTCTTGTTTTTAGGCTTGTTTACAACCACAGCCTACTCTCAGGTAAAGATAGGTTTCTGGGGCGATACCATCCGCAAGAAGAGCGTACCCATCAAAAGCGGTTTAAGCAAAGAACAGGAACTGGTGAGGCTTATCGGTCTTAATTTTCCCACTCCCGTTATAGACTATGGTGGCCCTGCTCCAAAGTTTTGGACTATTGGAATTAACGATGAACTTATTTTCTCTCAGGTGTCGCTGACAAATTGGGCGGCGGGAGGTAGTGGCTCTCTTGCCTTTAATGCATATCTGAACGGTATGGCCAATTATGCCAAGGGCAAGGTCTATTGGGACAACAGAATACAGCTTGGATACGGTTTTGTTCAGAACTTTGACGTGGGATACCGCAAGAGCGAAGATCGCATAATTTTAGACAGTAAGTGGGGATATCAGGCTTATCGCAAGATATATTTTTCAGCTTCCTTGCAATTTAAAAGTCAGTTTTCTCCCGGTTTTGACTACGATAAAAACAATAGGGCTACCATGAAGTCTAAATTTTTGGCCCCGGGTTATTTGACTCTCGGTCTTGGTATTGATTGGAAGCCTGGGAACGGAAAAGTGTTTTCTCTCAACTTTGCCCCCCTAACCGGAAGTATGAATATAGTGATGGCCGACAGTGCACTTAGAGTGAAGTATGGTAATAAGTACAACCGTCCGATAAGAACTGAGTTAGGAGCGCAGCTCAAGGCTACTTTTGCTAAAGAATTAACAAAGAATTTTAAGGTGGCTTCTCAGCTATCGTTGTTCTCTGATTATATGAGCAAGCCTTATAATGTTGTGGTTTATTGGGATGTTCAGGCCGATTATACCCTAAATAAATATTTTAAGGCATCTTTAAGAACCAACCTAATCTACGATGATAAGATAAAGATTGCCAATAAGGAAGGCAAAGAAGGACCACGAGTGCAGTTCAAAGAAATTTTCGGTCTTAGTTTCTCTTACACCTTAGGTACTTACAAGAAATAGACAGAAGATGTGCAATTCAGACATCAGCTCCACAGAGCGTATCCTCCGGCAAATAGGCACTTTTTTTGAAGGATATAGAGAGTTTTTAGATACCCTTGGGCAGGTTAATTTCTTGCTTGCCGTGAGTGGTGGGGCAGATTCTGCCGTTATGCTTCATGCCCTTCATTCCATGTTAGATAGGGCTACTGAGAAAAGAGCTGATTCTGAGTATGCAAAAAGTAATGCTTTTGATAGTTTGTATAGTATAAAAGTAGGCAGGATAGGGGTTGCGCATGTTAATTTTCATTTGCGAGGAGAAGATAGCAATTGCGATCAGGACTTTGTTCGTAGAATTACAGAACAATATGACTATGAATTTTATACAGTAGATTTTGATACTCTGTCTTATGCTGCTCAGCATAAGTTGTCTGTAGAAATAGCAGCCCGCAGGCTCAGATATACATGGTTTGAAGAACTGGCTCGCCGCCAAGGCTTTAATGTGTTGCTTACAGCTCATAATGCTAATGATAATGCAGAAACCTTGATATTGAATCTTGTGAGGGGAACAGGCCGGCAGGGGCTTGGTGGCATACGGCCTTGTGGTTTGATAAGTAAGGAGTCAGAAAATAGCGTGCTATATGTAATGCGGCCAATGTTGTATGTAGAACGTTCAGAAATAGAGAAGTATGCCTTAGAGCACGGTGTACGTTTTTGTACAGACTCTACAAATTTGCAAAACAACTATTCCCGAAACAAGATTCGCAACCAGATAATGCCCCTGCTGAAAGAAATAAATCCTTCTGTAATATCTTCTTTCTCAAAAGATATATCACGATTGCGAGATATGAATGTAGAACTCGACTGTTTGGCAGATATCAGGATAAAATCTTTTACAACCTTACCTAAGGCAAATGGCTGTGCGCTTGTTGATTCTTTGCGTAAAAGGTATTTGATAGGAGGAATATCTATAGACAGTCTTTATAATCTCAGCAGTACGGATGCCGGCAATATTTCCTTTTGGTTGGGAGAACTGTTCAGGTTTTATGCAGTTCCTCAGAACGAGGCATCTATAGGAGAATTACTAAAAGCTTTAAATAAGATTAAGATTGCAAAGGCACCTGCTTTTGGCAGCAAGGTCTTTTATATGCAGAATTGCATAGTAACTATAGAAGCAGGAGATTTAAGGTTGTATAGGGCAGATATAATGCGTGTTGCAGAAGTTGCAAATCAGAGAATAGATGTAGAGAAAACTCTATCTAATGTAGAATTTTTGCCATTTGAAATACAAATAGAGAGGAGGATACTCAAACAAGAAAGCATCGCATCCAACTCTAAACACACATTTCAAGCAGGAGTTTGTATGTTGGATGCGGCCACACTGCACTACCCTCTTTGTATCAGAGCATTTGAAGACGGCGATAAATTTACGCCTTACGGGATGAGGGGTATCAAGAGCATAGCAGACTTTCTTAATTCCAGAAAGGTTGATTTGCTGTTCAAAAAAATCTTGCCTATAGTTACAGAAGCAAGTGGAAAAATCGTATGTATTCCTTCTATGGAAATAGACAACCACTACAGGGTAACTGAACAAACTAAAGAAATAGTGATAGTTTCGGCAGAGTTATCTGTTAAGTAGTTTCTGATATTAGTAGTTGAACTTGTAAGTATATGGAATGCGTGCGTAGGCTTTTATTCCGTTGCTGTTCTTGATTTGTGTTATCAAGGCTTCAAGTTCAGTAGCTTGTATATCTTTTTCTATATTCAAAGTTTTGAGCACCTTAGCAAGTTTTGTTTCTTCTCCCGAAGAACTGCCAAAGGCTTCCATAAACAACTCAAATTGTGTTTTTACCCTTGGGAACTCAACAACTTTATACTGGAGGCTTTCTGCATCTGCCCCTTCTTTGTTTGCGGCAAGACTTGCGGCATATTTTATAGCATCTTCAATTCCTCCAATCTCATCTACTATGCCAATTTTAACTCCTTGTTCTCCTGTCCAGACTCTACCTTGGGCAATTGAATCAACTTGCTCTATACTCATTTTTCTACCGTCTGATACAATGCCCATGAATTTATCATAGATATGCTCTATAAATTTTTGGGTATATGCCACCTCTTCTTCAGATAGCGGTTGAATGCCACTACCCATGGTGGAATGTTTATGGGTACCTATAGCCACATTGTTGATTTTCAGGTGCTCTTTAAGGCCTTTACCGTAATTTAAGGCAAGTGAAAATACTCCAATAGAACCGGTTAGTGTGGTAGCATCTGAGAATATTCTCTTGGTTTGGGCAGAAATCCAATAGCCTCCGCTGGCTGCATATTCTCCAAAGCTGCATACAACCGGAACCTGTGCAGCTAAACCTTGAAGTTCTTCTCTTATAAGTTCTGCAGCTTGTGCATCGCCACCCGGCGAGTTTACTCTAAGAACTACAGCGTTGATAGTGTTGTCTTTGCGTATTTTCTTTATCTGTTGCACAAATTTTACAGCTGATATTCCGCCAGTGGTCATGCCTATCTCGCCTTCTGCATAAAGAACCGCTACTTTTACATTTCCCTTGTAAGGTAGCGTAGCACTTTTTGCATATGTGCTAAGATTAACTACTTTCAAATCCTCTTCTTTTTCAACCCCTACAAGAGAGCATATCTTGCTTGTGTATTTTTCTGAGGTAAAAACAGAATCTACAAGATTCAGAGCCAGAGCAGACTGTGCATCTCCAATTTGCAGATTATCTATAGCGTTATTCAGGGTTTCTAAGGTTAAGTTTCTGCTTTTGCAAATTTGCTCGGCCCAGCTTTGCCAGATAGAGTTCAACATTTCTTGGTTCTGCTGCCTGTTTTCAGAGCTTATATCGTTTTTGATGTATTGCTCAGCAGCGGCTTTAAACTTTCCGTGCCTTATAAGTTGAAAACTAATTCCTAACTTATCCAACAAGTCTTTATAGAACATCATATTGCCCCCCAAGCCATTGATAGATACCATACCATCGGTATGAATGAAAATCTTGTCGGCAACGCTGGCAATGTAGTAGCCGCCAAGGGAATAGTTTATACCGTATGATATTATAGGCTTGCCGCTTTCGTGGAACTTTTGCAAAGCTTTTCGCAACTCTTCCAGATTAGCAAAACTGCCGTAAGCCCCGTTTTTCTGTGTTATGAGAATCATTGATATATTTTTGTCTGTGGCAGCTTTTTCTATGGCTCTTATAGCATCGTAGATTCCTAAAGAAGACTTCGGAACATTCAAAAAAGGCAATGAGTTAAAATCTGAAGACATACCCTCTTGAGTTCTTTCTCCTATATTTTGAGAAAGGTCTATTTTTAGGATGGAGTTTGCCTGAACAACAGGCATTGCTTCAGAGGAGCTACCACCAATAGCACTGGCCATTGCACCTATAAACATAAAAAAGAGAATCAGGTTCAGAATCATAGCCGCCAAGCATCCTAACAGAGCGGCAAAAAAGGTTTTCCAAAAATTCATATCAAATTTGTATTATAAATTATCGGTTAGTGTTATGCCGCTTTTTAAGGTAGTTAGTTGAGTAACTTACTGCCACAGCAAATACAAGCAAACTCGTTTTTGGGCCTGTCCAAAGCGGCATTTTTCAAAGATAATAATAAATTTTATCTTTGTAGGACAGGTGCTGTATTTTCCTTATGAATTTGTTAGAAATATGAAACTGATTTTAGCTTTATTGTCTTTGGTATTAGTGCCGCTTTCTGCTGTCTGCCAAAGATATATAAGGATAAACTATGTGGGCTATTTGCCAGAATCTGTCAAAGTTGCTGTATATTTTGAAGAGATGCCGGCTGAGGCTACTTTAACAGATGCACAAGTGCGGGCAAGACAGGTATCTGCTTCTTCTCAGACTGCTTGGACCAAAACTCCTTCTGCCTTTTCTTTTGTAGAAGGTTCTGCCGGTTATTCTGCAGCAGAAGATGAGTTTGTGATTTTTGATGCCGCTACAGACCTGCCTGTGTTTACCGGCAAGGCATGTGTGGCTGACCCTTCCAAGTGGGCCATAAAAGAGGCTTATCGTTTAGATTTTTCTGAACTAACTATGGCCGGTGGGTATTACATCCGTTTCAAAAACACTTATTCCCCGATATTCAAGATAGGTGCAGATGTTTATGATGGAGCGGCAGATATATTGCTTTACTACATGCGGCAGCAGCAATGCGGTTACAATCCCTTTACAGATACAATTTGCCATCAGAAAGACGGATATATAGTGGATCATCCTTCCAGAAGCGGGGAGGCTGTGGATGTGCGTGGTGGGTGGCACGATGCCTCTGATTATCTACAGTATCAGACTACCAGTGCCACAGCAACATATCAGTTGATGTTTGCGTGGAAGTGGATAGCAGACAAATCTGTATTTGCAGATCGTTTTATGGCAGACGGCAGGCCTGGGGCCAATGGTGTGCCCGATGTATTGGATCAGGCTCGCTGGGGACTTGAGTGGCTTGTAAAAATGAATCCGGAAAACAGGTTAATGTTTACTCAAGTTGCAGACGATAGAGATCATATAGGCTTTAAGCCACCTCAGTACGATACGGCCGATTATGGCTGGGGGCCAGGTAACGGCAGGCCAGTGTATTTTCTTACGGGCAAACCGCAGGGGCTTGGTAAATTCGGCAAGAACAGGACTACCGGTGTGGCCTCTGCTGCCGGCAAGTTTGCATCTTCTTTTGCGCTGGGTGGAGAAGTTTTCATGCCGTTCGATCCATCTTTTGCAAAGCAGGTGGCGGCTAAGGCTTCGGATGCGTATGAGTACGCAAAGGAGCTGCCGGGCAACACTCAGACAGCTTGTTATGTATCGCGATATTTTTACGAGGAAGATACTTGGACAGATGATGTGGAACTTGCTGCAGCAACTTTATATTCTGCTACTAAAATGCCTGTATATCAGGAAGAAGCTGATTATTATGGAGAGCAGGAGCCAATATCGCCATGGATGGAGCTTGGAAGGGGCAGGCATTATCAGTTCTATCCGTTTATAAACTTAGGACATTTTCTTCAGGCTGAGGCAGGTAACAAGGCATTGCAGTTGAAATATACTGAGTTCATGAAAGAAGGATTGCAGTGTTTGAAAGACAGGGCGGCAGGCGATCCATTCCTGCACGGAGTTCCATACTTATGGTGCTCAAATAATCTGACAAGTGCTGCGGTTACTCAGGCACAGCTTTATCGCCGTCTTACCGGCGATGAGTCTTATGCAGAAATGGAAGCTGCTTTAAGAGATTGGCTTTTAGGCTGTAATCCTTGGGGCGTTTCTATGATAATCGGTTATCCTAAAGGTGGCGTTTTGCCTACACAGCCTCACTCGGCATTTACACTCGAACACAGAGAGATAACAGGTGGTCTTATAGATGGGCCGGTGTATTCGTTTATATTTTCATCCAGAGCTGGCGGGGGGCTGAGACAACCCGATCAAACCCCTCAGCTGAATAGGGGAATAGCTGTATATCACAATGATATTGGAGATTATGCAACCAATGAGCCTACAATGGACGGAACAGCCAGTCTTGCCTATTATTTTGCCAGCCTGCAGGAAGAAGGGAACAAGCAGAAAAAGAAGTTTGCTCCATATCTGTCAAAGGTTAGGAAAGATAAATATGGAGCTATTCGCCGTATGGATAATTCCAAGAAAGAAATCTATCTTATTTTTTCAGCCGATGATATGTTGGATGGTGGAGAGAAGGTTCTTAACCAGCTGAAAAAAGAGAATATAAAAGCGTCTTTCTTTTTAACAGGCAATGCTTTGCGCAATTCAGAGTTTGCAGAAATCATTAGCCAAATTGTGCAGCAAGGGCATTATGTAGGCTGCCACTCAGATAAGCATCTGCTATATGCTCCGTGGAGCGGTAACAGAGATTCAATGCTGATTTCCAAAGATAGTATTCTTGCCGATATTCGTCTGAATGCTATGGAACTTGAGAAGATAGGCATACTTCCTGTGCAATCTAAATGGTTTCTGCCACCTTACGAGCATTATAACTCGGAGGCGGTGAATATTTTATCGCGAGCAGGCTATATACCAATAAATTATACCGCAGGTACTGCTACGCCGGCAGACTACACAACTCCAAGTATGAGTTCATATACTCCGGCACAAACTCTTATAGATAAGTTATATGCCTTTGAGGCAAAGCACACTCTCAACGGAGCTATTGTTTTAATACATCCGGGAGTGGGGCAGAGTAGGCCTGAGAACGAAAGATTGTACAATAGATTGAGAGAAATAATTTCTTATCTGAAGAAAAAAGGTTATACCTTTAAAAGTTTCAACGATATTACTTTGTAAGGTATGTGCATGAGAATATAGAAAACCATAACAGCAAGAGAGTATTAAATACAAGTTATTATGTATAAGATAATTAAAAAGGAGCAACTAACCCCGCTGATTTATTCTTTGGAGATAGAAGCACCAAGAATAGCCTGCAGCGCAAAACCAGGTCAGTTTCTAATAGTGCGCCCTTCTGACAATGGTGAGAGAACTCCTCTTACGATATGCGATTATGACCCTCAAAGAGGTAGCGTTAGAATAGTGGTGCAGATAGCCGGTGTTTCTTCTAATAAGATATGTATGGCTAAAGAGGGCGATTTGCTTTACGATGTGGCAGGTCCTCTTGGTAAACCATCTGATTTTATGGAGCTTCCTGAGAAAGAACTAAGAAGTTGTCGCTACCTTTTTGTAGCAGGTGGAGTGGGTGCTGCCCCTGTTTATCCGCAGGCAAAGTATCTTTTTGAGAGAGGAGCCTATGTAGATGTTATAATAGGGGCGAGAAATAAAGACCTTATTATTATGGAAGACGAGATGCGTAAAGTTTGCTCTAACCTATATATCTGTACAGACGATGGCTCTAAAGGAGAAAAAGGTGTTGTAACACTGCTTATGGAGAGGCTTTGCAATAATGGTGATGCAGGCAATTCCGGTGGGGGCAAATATGATATGTGTGTGGCCATAGGACCTATGGTAATGATGAAGTTTGCTGCCATTACTGCCAAAAAATTGGGCTTGCCTATAACCGTTAGCCTTAATACTCTGATGGTAGATGGCACCGGAATGTGTGGAGCTTGCAGAGTTAGCGTGGCCGGGCAAACCATGTTTGCTTGTGTAGATGGGCCGGAGTTTAATGGCTATGATGTAGATTTTGACGAGGCTATGCGTAGGCAAACCTTATATAAGAAACAAGAACAGCAGGCCAACGCAGAGGCAGGTCTGGATTTTCTAAACGGCCGTAAATAGATTTATAAGCACATTATTCCAAAACAATACACACAATGCCAGAGAGAATAGACAGAGTTCCTGTAAGGGAACAAGATCCAAAAGTGCGAGCTACAAATTTTGAAGAAGTTTGTTTCGGTTATGATGCTCAAGAAGCTAAACGCGAGGCTTCCAGATGCTTGGCTTGTAAAAAGCCACGTTGTGTAGAGGCTTGCCCGGTGAGTATAAAAATTCCTGAGTTTATATCCGCAGTACATAAAGGCGATTTTGAGGCAGCTTATCAGATTATCAATATAGATAGTTCTTTACCAGCTATATGTGGTCGAGTTTGCCCTCAGGAAACACAATGCGAAGGCAGTTGTATTCTTGGCATCAAAGGGCAGCCTGTATCCATAGGTAAACTCGAAAGATTTGTTGCAGATAACGCAATGGTGAATGGTTCTAAAGCATCATCCATTCCGGCAAAGAATGGCAAAAGAGTGGCTGTGGTTGGCAGCGGTCCTGCCGGTTTGGCCTGTGCCTACGATCTGGCGAAGCTTGGTTACGATGTTACCATATTCGAGAGCTTACACAAGGCAGGCGGTGTGCTTACGTACGGAATTCCAGAATTCAGACTTCCCAAGAATGCGGTAGTAGAAAAGGAAATACAGAAGCTCTTAGATATGGGCATCAAGATAGAAACCAATGTGTTTGTAGGCCGTACCGTTACTATAGACTACTTGCTGGATAAAGAAGGTTTTGCAGCTGTATTTGTTGGCACCGGAGCCGGTTTGCCTCTATTCTTGGGCATTGATGGAGAAAACCTTAACGGAGTATTTTCTGCAAATGAATATCTAACTCGCAGCAATCTTATGCAGGCCTTTAGCAATGAGGCAGATACTCCAATTTTTAGGGCCAAGAAAGTTTGCGTAGTAGGTGGAGGTAATGTGGCTATGGATGCAGCACGAACCGCATTGCGCCTTGGGGCAGAGGTAACAGTGGTTTATCGCCGAAGCGAAAAAGAACTTCCGGCGCGAGTAGAAGAAGTACACCATGCCAAGGAAGAAGGTATAGAGTTTAGACTGCTTGCCAATCCGGTAGAAATACTTGGCGATGAAAGCGGTTGGGTAAAAGGAATTAAGTGTATAAAAATGGAACTCGGAGAACCCGACAGCAGTGGAAGACGCTCGCCTGTGCCAATTCAAGGCTCTGAATTTGAGATAGAAACAGACTGTGTTATAGTGGCTTTAGGTACCAAGATAAACCGTCTTATAGCAGATACAACACCAGGGTTGGAAACAGATAAAACAGGTAGGTTGCTAACGAACCAAACAGCTACTTCTCGTGCAGGAGTTTTTGCCGGCGGCGATGTAGTAACCGGTGCTGCCACCGTAATACTTGCGATGGGAGAAGGCCGTAAAGCAGCAGCAGCAATTCATAAATATATCAGTGGGTAGAAACAATTTATTGGAGCACTATTTTTACCTTTGCACTCCTTGAAATTGGGCTGGCAATAGTAATAACTCTTACCGAATATCAGTGGGTAGCGGCAACTTAAAATTTTACAGTACAATATTCCGCAAGAAGTAAAGTAAGTTTGACAGAAGATTATATTTAACAGACAATAAGTTTAATAGGTGGTAAGTTTAACAGGTAGTAAGTTTAACAGACACTAAGTTTAATAGACAATAAATTTAATAGGCAGTAATGGCACAAGTTCAGAAACCGAGTATTCCAAAAGGTACCAGAGATTTTTCTCCGGAACAGATGGCTGGTAGAAATTACATATTTGATACCATAAGAAGCGTGTTTAAAAACTATGGGTATAAGCCGATAGAAACTCCCTCGATGGAGAATTTGAGTACGCTGTTGGGCAAATATGGAGAAGAGGGCGATAAATTACTGTTTAAAATTCTTAACAGCGGCGATGCTTTTTCCGGTATATCTACCGCAGATTTAAGTAAGTTGATTTCTCAGGCACCCGAATCTTCTCTAACGCCGGAAATAAATAGTAATGCCCTGAGTCTAAGGGTTTGCGAAAAGGGGCTTAGGTACGATCTTACTGTACCGTTTGCACGATATGTAGTTCAACACAGAAACGAAATAACCTTTCCATTCAAACGCTATCAGATACAGCCTGTATGGCGGGCAGACCGTCCTCAAAAAGGTCGTTATCGCGAATTTTACCAATGTGATGTGGATGTAATAGGTTCTAATTCTTTGCTTAACGAGTTGGAACTGGTGCAAATTGTAGATGATGTTTTTAGAGCGTTTGGAATAAATATATGTATTAAAATAAATAACCGCAAGATTCTTAGCGGTTTAGCAGAGGCAATGGGTTTTCCCGATAAACTTGTGGATATAACCATTGCTATGGATAAAATAGACAAGATTGGCATTGAGGCTGTTAAAGAAGAAATGCTGGCCAGAAGTATAGACAAAAAAGGTTTTTCTGTTTTGGAACCAGTGTTGTCATTCAAAGGCACAACAGCGCAGAAGCTGGCTCTAATTGGCAATGTAGTAGCAGGTAGCAGCAGCGGATGTGCCGGAGTAGAAGAACTGAAGGCCTTGTTTAACCTGATAGATGAAGCACAGATTTCTCAACAGGTAGAGATAGATCTTTCTTTGGCACGCGGGCTGAACTATTACACCGGAGCCATTTTTGAGGTTAAAGCCTTAGATTTTACCATAGGTAGCATCTGTGGTGGTGGCAGATACGATAATCTTACAGGAATCTTTGGTTTACCGGATGTATCCGGCGTAGGTATATCGTTTGGAGCAGATCGAATCTACGATGTTTTGTTAGGTTTGGAAAAGTTTCCCAAAGAGGCTATCGGAGGAACCAAAGTGCTACTGTCTAACTTAGATGAGGCTTCTGCGGCATACCTGTTACCTTTGGCTAACAAGCTGAGAAAGAATAATATCAGTTGCGAACTATATCCAGATGTGGCAAAGCTTAAAAAGCAGTTTGAGTATGCCCAGAAGAATTCTATACCATATTTTGTGATAGCAGGTGAAAGCGAAGTGAATGCCGGTACCGTTAATATCAAGAATCTTACAACCGGCGAGCAAATTACGGTTCCTTTAGCGGAGGCTCATGTAAGCTGCCAGTGGTAGATGGATTGTTTTCTGCGCGGCAGAAGATTTGTTGTTTTTGCACATTCTGCTACAGAATTTAGCGAGGCGGTGGAGTGTTGTGTTGAGTTATATGCTCTTTGAGAGTTTGGATATTAGAAAATAATTATTACCTTTGCGAGCCAATACCGCGGGGTAGAGCAGTTGGTAGCTCGTC
>DFIA01000008.1:72670-81788 GCA_002372015.1 Bacteroidales bacterium UBA3709
GT
The DNA here is from genome assembly GCA_002372015.1 of Bacteroidales bacterium UBA3709. GTDB lineage: Bacteria > Bacteroidota > Bacteroidia > Bacteroidales > UBA932 > Egerieousia. Next base: position 72,673 of record DFIA01000008.1, read on the forward strand.
CGGGCTCATAACCCGGAGGTCAGAGGTTCGAGTCCTCTCCCCGCTACTAAACAGGACAAGTCGCAGGATTTGTCCTGTTTTTCTTTTACGATACAAAGATACAACTTTCCTTGGAATAATGCAAAATATTCTTGTCATTTTGAAAAATAAACTTACCTTCGTAGCCATAATCATCAACATTGTTATGATATGAACAGCAACAAAAGCATTCTTATGCCCCACAAGTGCCAAAAGATTGGCTGGTGGCTCCTGCTCCTCTCGGTACTCGTAGAGGGAACTAAAACAATTCTCTTTCATACCACAGCCAATATCGATACAGCTTGGTATCTTGCGAAATCTTCTCATCTGCTTCTCTTCCTATCTCTGTTTCTAATATGCCTTTCGAAAGAAAAAGTGGAAGACGAGATGATAGCCGGTTTGCGGTTGAAGGCAGTTGGAATCACGGCATATGCCTTTTTCGTTTTATTCTTGATTACGAGCATTACCTTGGAATTACATCTATATCGCTTTTTCTGGGACGATGAAGGATACCTTCCAGAGTTTATTAGCGAGTTATTCCTCATAGTGCTGCCAATTCTGGTATTCGGCTTGTATTACATCATCTTCAAGGGAATGCTCCTGCGTTCCAAAAAGGAACAGGTCTTATGAAAAATACAGTGAGGGTGGAAAGGGCTATCTTTGATATTACCCAACAACAACTTGCAGATGCTATAGGTGTTAGCCGCAACACTATCAATTCGATTGAATCTGGAAAATACATACCATCTACGGTCCTGGCCCTAAAAATCGCACGACACTTTGGGAAGCCTACTGACTCCATATTTATACTGGAAGAAACGGATTAAGATTTTAATCCCCTCTTTCATGTACCTTCCATAGAACAGACTGTTATGCTCTACAAGTGGAAAGCCTTCAATCTTCATGTCAATTTTTTCTCACAGACTTAGATATAAAAACCAACTGTTGCAGAAAAAAGTGTACATTTGGTTTTATAAACAATGGTGTTTGTTTTCTGAATATACATTAATAGACATTAATGCGTTATAACTGGTATTATTTACGGAGAATAATTATGCGCTGGCTTCTTGCGGTGGGGCTTTTGTGTGCTTTATCTATTCTTGTAATGTGTCTTACTCTCAAAGAATATAGCCGTTCCGCTACTATATGTCTTCTGCCTGCAAATGGAGCCGATTCTGTGGCGGTTAGTATTGCCTCTGAATTAAAGTCTTCTTATATGGCTAAAGGGGCAGTTTTGAGTGCAATGGATGGGGATTTTTCGGGGCTCTTGGCAAAGAGTCTCACCGAGCATACAGCAGAGATAGATTCTCAGCTTCGTTCTTTTAATTTAGATAAGAGTCTATTGGGAATGAAGAAGTTATGCTCCAAGGCTTTCGATAATAAGATTCTAATAACCTATTTTTCATACGATTCTGTGGCTGTGGCCAAAGTGTTTACATTTTACTTTGCTAAGGCCAAAGAGTTGATTCCGAGTGGCCTCTCTTTTGAGGCAAAAGATGTAACCTCTCAAACTACTCTGCCTTGGCGGGCTTCCGTACTGGTTTTTGTTCTCCTTGTTATAGTAGGGGCATTGTGTAGTACAGTAGCTTGTATTACTATGCGTAAATTTTATAAGGTACAGGGTTTTAGAAGTTTAAAGGATGTGCGCAGGATGGCTGGAACTGATTTGTTGGGTATAGTGGAAAATATATCTCCGTTTAAGGGGAAATATGTTAATTCTTTAAAATGGAAGTATGAATCGGAGGATATAGTTCGTAGTATTTCAGAATATCTTAACTCTTCAGACGTGGTCCTTATAAATTTTCTGTGTCTCACAGAATCAGACATTCATAAGCTGAGAATAAGCGGTGTTCTGAATCATCTTTCTGAGGAATGTAGGGTGCGTATTTTGGAAGTTGGTTGCAATGTGGAAGAAAGTTCGCCGAGCTATAGGTTTCCTGATACGGGACTTTTAGCTGGGGGTGTTGATATATTGGCAATTGTGCATCCACCCATGTCAACTCACACTGTGCCGCAGGCCTATTTGAACAAGCGCGCATTAAATATTCTTGTTTCCGATGCGGCAGTAGGCTGGCCCGATTCTTATGAGGCTATAAAAGAAAACATACCGAATTCAAAATTACTTGTTGTAGGTATGCCGCCAAACTCCCTTGCTCCAAGTAGAGAATATGTAAGAGAAACAGCCGGCGTAAAAAGTTATCTGCCTTCTGAAAAGCATTTTAGATTTATAGTGCTATTGGCAGACTCATATTCAGCGGAGCTATCGGAACAAACGTGTCAGAGTTTGTATTACTCAACCACCGGTTTGGCATTTGAAGGGGCTGAGAGTATAAGGGAGGTTTATACATCCTCTGTGAAGTATATTGTGCGAGACTTTACAGCTTCCTCAAACGACATACTTTCCAACCTTAGTTTTACACCGCAAGATGCGGATGCCATTGTTGTTCTCAAAGCCGGCTGCCGTGTGAGCAAGGATTTCCTGCGCAACATTTCTGATGCAATGTATGCAGGTGTGGAGTGTGTGCAATGTTGTTTAAAAGATAAAATATATTCGGGCCAACCGAGCCACCGAGCTTTGCTTAGAAATTGTGGCCGAGGCATATCTTGCGTACCTCTTAAATACGGATTTGCAGCAACCTGCTATGGTTTTGGCAAACTGAAAACTCTGAATGAGGATATGCGCCCAGATTTTTTCGTAGATTATTTAAGCAACACATCCGTTTTCTTTTTGTAAATTCGCCTCATTATGGAAAATAATTACAATACAACAAGGGCAAAGTTGCTGATGCCTGAGTACGGCAGGCATGTGCAGGATATGATAGAATATGTAGTGAATATTCCAGACAGAGAAAAACGTAACCAGCAGATACAGGCAGTTGTTTCTGTTATGGGAACGCTGAATCCTCAGCTCAGAGATTTGGTAGATTTCAGGCATAAACTCTGGGATCATGTGCAGATTATTTCTGATTTTAAGATAGATATAGATTCGCCTTATCCGCTTCCTTCCAGAGAAAGCGTACATGTTAAACCAGAGCCTATCCCGCTGAAAAGCGATAAGATACGTGCCTCTTGCTATGGCAGAAATATCCAGAATATGATAGATCTGATAGCAGAGAGAGAAGACGATGATGTTAAAAAACACATGATTAAGGTAATAGCTACTTATATGAAGCAGCAGTATCTTATTTGGAATAAAGACTCTGTTTCGGAAGAAACTATTTTTCAGGATATAAAGATGCTTTCCGGAGGTAGAATAGTGGTTCCTGAAGATGTGCATATAGGCTCGGGTATGGCAGATGCCACAACAAGAAAGCCTCACATGCCAGGAGCTGCTTCACAGCCTCGTTCTCAACAACATAGCGGTAAGAAACAGAAGCAGAAGAAATGGAAGAAAGGGTAGGGTATGCCTGTGAAAATAAAAGCTAAGACGATGGCAAGGAGCAAGAAAAAACAAAGAGAAAACGATGCGCTCATAGCAGAGCAAGAAATGGCGGCCCCTAAGAGGAAAGACGGAATTTATCTGATTTGCGGGCTGGCTTCGTTGGCGATAGCCGTTTATACTCTGATAGCACTCGTATCGTATATTTTTACATGGGCTTCCGATCAGAGTGCTTTTACAGGGAACGATATATTCAGTTCTCTGGCAGCAGTTGAAAACGGAGGTGGCAGAATAGGTTGGTGGTGGGCTAATTTGCTGGTATCCAAATTATTTGGCTTAGGAGCTTTTATAATACCTTTCTTTTTCTTTGGCATCGCTCTGTTTTGCCTGAAGATAAAGAAGGTAAAGTTGTTTAAATTGTTTTTCATTACACTGTTTGGCTGTATTCTAATATCTGTACTTTTCTCTTTTATTTTCTCTTTTACAGGTGTAGATCGCTTGTTTGGCACCAGTGCAGGAGGCTCGTATGGTTATCATGTGAATTCTTTTCTAAAGACAATGATTGGTACGCCCGGAACGGCTGCTATTTTAGTGATAGCCATAATAGGTTGGCTTATAATAATAAACAGAAGTATTGCCACTAAATTGAGTAGCGGTATTGCTGAGATGGGGAAAAAGCTTACTCCCGATGGCGAGGTAGAAGTAGATGGTAATGAAAGCGATGAGACGGAGAATGATTTGCCCGAGGATGACCTTTCTACGGAAACAACATATCCCAACGAGCAGGTTTCGCAAGATGATTATGAAGCAGAGGTTTTGAATGCGAGGCGCCAGGCCATGCAGATATCAGTGGTAGATGATTCTGAAATAGAAACTGTAGATGATTCTGAGATAGAAACTTTAGACTCCACATCAGATTCTACAGATGACAGTGTTGTTTTGGAGGTTAAAGAATCGGAAGGCACAGAAGGTAACGAATTAATGGGAGAATATACAGAGGAAGAATTGCAAAAAACATTTGACCCTCGTTTAGAACTTCCTCATTATAACGCTCCTACTCTCGATTTGTTAGAGTCTTACAAAGATAAGTGGTATGAGGTTTCGAGAGACGAAATGGAGCGGAACAAGAACAAGATAGTAAGCACTCTTGCCAATTATAAGATAGGTGTTGCAAAGGTTTCTGCGGTAAAAGGTCCAACGGTTACTTTGTACGAGGTAATTCCGGCTCCGGGAGTGCGGGTGTCTCAAATAAAACGTTTGGAGGCAGATATTCAGTTGTCTCTTGCTGCCAAGGGAGTGAGAGTGGTAACTCTTCCGGGCACAAATGCTGTGGGTATTGAGGTGGCTAACGAGAAGCCGAGCGTTGTTTCTATGCAATCTTGTCTTGAGTACCTGCAAACAAAGATGAAAGAACCTGATAGTAAGGAAAGTGGTTATGCTCTACCTGTGGCTATAGGTAAGACCATCTCTGGTAATGTATTTACATTTGACCTTGCAAAAACTCCACATTTGCTTATAGCCGGTGCTACCGGTCAGGGAAAGTCTGTGGGTCTTAATGCCCTTGTAGCTTCTTTGCTTTATACAAAGCATCCTTCTGAACTGAAGTTTGTATTGGTAGATCCAAAGAGGGTAGAATTGTCTTTGTATTCGCGATTAGCTAACCACTTCCTTGCCTGCTTGCCAGAGACAGATGATAAAGAAACGCCTGTAATAACAGATACTCAGAAGGTAGTTCGCACTCTTAAATCGTTGTGTGTGGAGATGGATGAGCGTTATAAACTATTGGAATCTGCAAGGGTGAGAAATATAAAGGAATATAACGAGAAGTTTTTGGAGCGTAAGTTGAACCCGGGTAGAGGTCATAGGTATTTGCCTTATATAGTGCTTATTATAGATGAATATGCAGACCTTATGATGACAGCCGGCAAAGATGTAGAAATTCCTATAACTCGATTGGCTCAGCTTGCCCGTGCTATAGGTATTCATTTGGTTATTGCAACGCAGAGGCCAACAACATCTGTAATTACGGGTAACATTAAGGCTAATTTTCCGGCAAGAATTGCATTTTATGTTCGCTCCAGCATAGATTCTCGCACTATTTTAGACGAGAGTGGTGCCAATCAGCTAATAGGGCGTGGCGATATGCTCTATGCAACAGGTAGCGAGGTTTTTAGGGTGCAGTGTGCATTGATAGAAACCAAAGAAATAAACAGATTGGTAAGCTGTATTTCAGAACAGGTTGGTTACTCTACTGCATTTTATTTGCCGGAGCCTGCAGATGACGAAGATGCTTCTGCCGATGTTTCATACAGGCCGATGGCAATAGGAGAAACCGATCTTAGGCGTCGCGATGAGTATTTTGATGATGCTGCCCGTTTGATAGTATCTGCCGGCAGTGGTTCTGCTTCCTTTATCCAGAGAAAAATGAATCTGGGTTACAACCGCGCCTCAAAGCTTATAGACCAATTGGAAAAGGCGGGCATTGTAGGACCTGCAGATGGAGCAAAACCTCGTCAGAGCCTTATACCAGATCTTCTTTCGTTAGACGACAAACTTGAAGAGATAAAAAATCAGTTTGGCAGATAAATTGCAATAGTTTTTTTATCATGACAAAATTTATCATGAAAAAACACGCTATAATATCAGTTGCCATTTTTGCATTATTTATTAGTGTAGATAATTTGCATAGCCAAGATACTTCTGGTATGCAGCTTTTTAGACAAGCGTCTGATTATGTTTTTTCTGCCCGAAGACTTTCTTTTATTATTACGAATATAGATAAGAAGGGGAATCCATATTATAACACAGGCTTTTTTGTGGCATTGCCAGACAGAGGGTACATGAAAGTGGATGGAGTTAGTGAGGTGCAGTTTACGCCAACTTTGCTGTCGGCCTACTCCTACGACTCCAATGAATTGGTATTTCAGCCTCGAAAAACCACCGCAGAATCTGTTGCAGACAATCCGTTTTCTATTCTTCACAAATCAGACAAGGGTATCTCTGTTTCTGTTCCGCAAGCCTCAGAATTACAAGGGAAGGCTTGTATGAAGTTCAGCATAACTCCAGAAGGCAGAGCCTATTATAGCCGTGCCGATGTTTATGTAGCAGGGCAGGGCAATTCGTTTAAGGTGCTGAGAATAACGGTAGTATTAAAGAACAACCAGGCCTTTGTTATGGATATAACCAAGGCAGGCCCATCCGAACCCGATAAAATCTCTGATTACCAACTGATGGTATCTGAACATCCTGGGGCGCATATAGTAGATTTGCGCAACTGATTGAATACATCCACTATAGATGGGTAGGTGTTGGCAAGGCGGTAGTCTAAATCTTCTGCCGTAACCCATTCGCATTTTTCTATGCCCTCTTCTGTTTGTGGAGTGGCATCTGTTTTGTCTGCGAACATTTTATACCAATACGTGCTCTTTACTACCAAAGCTTGATTTAGCCAATAGGTATGATGGGTAATTGTGATAAGTTGGCCAAGTTGTGCAGTTACGCCACATTCTTCTTTTACTTCTCGCAATGCAGTTGCAGCTATGTCTTCATCGTCTTCTTTTTTGCCTTTAGGCAGATCCCACACCCCATTACGATAAATCATCAGACAGCTACCTTCTTTGTTGAAAATCAGTCCTCCGGCAGCATAGATTCTCTTAACGCCAGCCAACAGTTCTGCCATTAGAGAGGCTTCTGTCATGCCTTCAGGTACCTCTATCGTCAGGTGATTAAACAGGGTGTTGTTTTCCATATTAAACGGAATTGCAGAAAAGTTATAATCTGCTTCTGGGCGCATAAGAAATCTTTCGTCTGCAATAGGAGGCACTTCTTCTTTTGTGCAAACAGAGAGAATCCGGTTTTTGAAATATATTTTTTGCATTACTTGCAGTCTGTAAAATTCGGCGTAAAAATACAATTTTTTAGCATACTTATTTTCTTGTTTTTGATAAATTTTTCATATATTTGAAGTTACGAGACATTTATGTGCAAAAACATTATGGAAAACATTGAAAAGACAGTTGCGCAGCATCTTTTGAAAGTTAAGGCGGTTAAGCTGAATGCTGAAGAACCATTTACATGGGCTTCTGGTTGGAAGTCTCCAATTTATTGCGATAATCGTAAGTTGCTAACATATCCTAAAGAAAGAAAGTATATAACGGACGCTTTTGTTCGTGTGATAGGAGATGCGTTTAAAGATGTGGATGTAATAGCTGGTGTGGCTACTGGTGCTATTGCTTGGGGTATTATGGTAGCAGAAGTTTTGAAGAAGCCTTTTGTTTATGTTAGGCCAAAACCTAAAGATCATGGTACACAATCGCAGGTAGAAGGTACAATAGAGCCAAACCAAAGAATAGTTGTGGTAGAAGACTTAGTCTCTACCGGTGCCAGTAGTTTGTCTGCTTGCGAGGCTTTGAGAAAGTCGGGAGGCATAGTGCTCGGCATGGTTGCTATTTTTTCTTACAACTTTCCGCTTTCCAGACGCGAATTTGAGTATAAGGATGTAGAGTTGCATACTCTCTGTCAGTACGATTCTCTTTTGGAAGAGGCAGTCAAAGAAGATTATATCAGCAAGAATCATCTTGAGATCTTGAAAGACTGGCGGCTCAATCCTTCTGCATGGACAGGAATAGTGCGTTAGTACAGATGCTGTTATATGGAAACATTCAAGAGTAAGGAGGTAGAGATTAAATCTCCGGCATTTGCCGTGTTTTCTGCCTTTTCAGATCTGACTAACCTGAAAGACAAGTTGCCTGATGAGTTTCGCGATAAGGTTGTAGTTACTGCCGATACTGTGGAGGGCGATTACAACGGTATGCATCTTGGGATGAAAGTGGCAGAGCGTATTCCAACGTCTAAGATAGTTATGAGACCCATGGAGGGTTTTCCGTTGGATTTTTCTCTGATTTTTGACATAGCAGATGTGTCTGCTTCATCCAGCAGACTGAATATAAGCATAGAAGCAGAGATGAACTTTATTATGAAGGCTATGTTGGGCGGCAAGATTCAGAGTATGTTAGATCAGATAACGGAGAAACTGGCAGAACAAAATGTTAACAGATGACTTTGAAATTCTGCTGAGGGAATCGCTACCATCGGTTGCTGCAGACATTCTTATGGATGCGTTAAATGCTGCAAATGTAAATCAATCAAAAGTTTACACAAAAGATTCTCGCTTGGCAGATGCTTCTATACGCATAAATCCTGCAAAACTTGATAAAGCCTCGGAATTGTTCTCGGATATGGAACCGGTAGGCTGGTGTAAAGATGCTTTCTTTCTGAAAGAGAGGCAACAATTTACTTTAGATCCGCTTTTTCATGCAGGAGCTTACTATGTTCAGGATTCTTCCAGTATGTTTCCGGAATTGTTGCAAACCAAAATAAAGGATGTGCTGAGTGCAGGAAATGGTGCTGTTTTGGATTTGTGTGCGAGCCCGGGGGGTAAATCTACCCATCTGATATCCATGCTATCCAGACTGCAAACAGAACCCTTGATAGTTTGTAACGAAACAGTAGCCAAGAGAGTACCACCGTTGTGCGATAATATTGCAAAATGGGGGGCTGCAAACGTTATAGTAACCAGCACATCTGCAGCACATTTAGGTAGTTTGACTGGCTTCTTCGATGTTGTACTTGCCGATGTGCCTTGTTCTGGCGAAGGAATGTTCAGGAAGAGTGCAGATGCTGTATCGGGTTGGAGTAGAAAGGGAGTGGAAGAATGTGC
>DFIA01000044.1 GCA_002372015.1 Bacteroidales bacterium UBA3709
CTTATAAGACCAAAGAACAGTAGCACTTTGCGGTTGAGAATCTCTGCATCTGAACCTTGTAAGCCAATCTGTTTGCGAGCAAACAGAATATCTGTCTTTTCTCCAAAATTGGTGTAGAGCGGATGGGGTATAGTAGTGCTCGGTATTTGCGGGTTAATCTGTTGCAACTCCTTTTCTACAGCATGGCTCAGTGTAACAATACCGCTTTGGCGAGAGACAAAAAACTTTGCAAGCGGAGTATCAAAAAAATGCTTTTCGTGTGGAATTATATTGTCTGCAATTGCAATGTTTTTGAGAGCTCTGCCTTTCTTTTTTTGCCTCTTGGCTACTATGGAGCACACAGTACCGAGAGATGGTGCAAAATAGCTCATCCAATATCTGGTGAGTAGCACATCTGGTTCAAACTCTGCTATTTTTTTTGCAGCCTTGCGGTAGGTGAGAGGATTGGCGGTATCCAGCACAGGCACGCTTTCCACCATTTGGGCAGAATCTTGCCGGCTTACTTTCTGTGTCTTGCCCGGAAAGAGGAAGCCGGGATATTGTCTTGAAAAGTTGAACGCCTGAACAGAGTGCTTTTTGGATAGTTCCTTGAGCAAATAGGTGTTGAACTGCGATATCCCTCCCCTATAAGGGTAAAAACAAGAAAGAATGGCAATTCTCATTATGGAACTATTCCTCTTCTGTCTTTGTTGTATCGGAAGAAGTAGTTTTCTTTTTCTTCTGCTTTACGTATTCGTTATTCAGCCCTTCTGTAATTTCTGCAGTAATGTCTAAAGAAGGATCGCCTACCAATACATTTGTTGTAGCGGCAGTAGAAGTGAGTATGAGCGCATACTTTTTCTCCTCGTTGTATTTAGCAACATATGTTTGTATGGCATCCATTACTTTGTTTATCATAACAGCTTGTTCTTCTGCTATTTCTGCTTCTTTCTGAGCTGATAGGTTCTGAAGGTCTGCCTGCCTGTTTGAGAGCACTTGATTTCTTTCCTGTGCTTCTGCCTGGGTGAGGAGACCTTTGTTTATTTTGTTTTCAAAATCTTTTGCAGCATTCTGGAAAGCTCTGCCCTTTGATTGTAGCTCGCTCTGAATCTTCTGAACCTTAACCTCTAATTCGCTTTTAAGGTCGTTGAACATGTCGTAGTTGTTTACAACAGAATCAAGCTGCAGGTAAACTATACTTCCGGCAGTTGGTGCGGCTTTCTCACTATCTGTAGTGGTTGTGTTAGCGGACGGATTCTGAGAGCAAGATGCTATAAGTGCCATTGCAAGCGCAATGCAAAGAAAAGATTGAACTTTTTTCATTGTATTATTAGTTACGTTAATATTAATCGTGCTGTAGGGGTGCAAATGTAGTAAAATTATAGCAATTCTTTTCTGTAGGCCCTGATTGTATTCTCTAAGCCCATGTACAGAGCATCGCAAATCAAAGCATGGCCAATAGAAACTTCTAACAATCCGGGAATGGTTGTAGCAAAGTATTTGAGGTTTACCAAGCTTAAATCGTGTCCTGCATTCAACTCCAATCCACATTCTTGGGCAGCCAAGGCAGCCTTATAGTAAGGCTCTATAGCTTGTTCGCGATTTTTACTATATTGCTTTGCATAAGCCTCTGTGTAAAGTTCAACTCTCTTGCAACCACATTCTGCGGCATGTTTGATGATTTCGGTATTCGGATCTACAAAAATAGACACTCTTATTCCTGCCTCACTAAAGCGGCGGCAGACTTTCTTTAGAAATTCTTTGTGGGTGATGGTATCCCAGCCGGCATTTGAGGTAAGTGCGTTTGCGGCATCGGGCACTAAGGTAACCTGAGCTGGTTTTACCTCAAGAACCAGTTGGTTGAAAGGTTCTTGAGGGTTACCTTCTATATTAAATTCTGTAGTTAGTAGCGGCTTTAAGTCTAAGACGTCTTGCCTTCTTATGTGTCTTTGATCTGGCCGTGGGTGCACAGTAATTCCTTGAGCTCCAAATTTTTCGCAATCTAAGGCACATTGAACCACATTTGGCATGTTGCCTCCTCTGGCATTTCTGAGGGTGGCTATTTTATTTATGTTTACGCTAAGCTTGGTTTTCATGTTTACAAAATTATGAAATTATACCTAACTTGCGACAAATTGATGAGTATGAAAGTTGCAATTTTTGGAAGAGAGGTAGAACATGCCGGATTGGGCAGGTTGTTAGATGTAGTAGAGGCAATAGGCAGGTACAATACGGCAGAGATATGTTTTTATGAGCCATTCTACAACTATATAAAGAAGATACAACCTTCCTTCAATCTGAATGTTGAAACTTTTTTCTCGGATTCGGATACTCTCCCTGCCGATACCGGCCTGTTCTTGACATTGGGCGGAGATGGCACTTTTTTGAGTGCCGTGCCGTTTGTGCGTCAAAAGAAGATTCCTATTGCCGGTATAAATCTCGGCCGATTAGGTTTTCTTACAACTTCCAAAATAGAGAGTTTGGAGAGGTTGCTCAGAGGCGACTTCAGAACTGAGCGTAGAACCCTCCTTAAAATGGATTGCAAAAACGCTCCGGCAGACTTTTATCCCTATGCACTAAATGAGTTCTCTATTCAGAGAAAGGGGCCTGCTGTATTAGAGTTGAATATAAAGGTAGATGGGGCTCCCATACCGCGTTATATGGCCGATGGGGTGTTGATAGCCACTGCAACCGGCAGCACCGCTTACTCCATGAGTGCTGGCGGCCCTATTGTAATGCCTGGCTGTAAGGTGCTTATTGTTGTTCCTATTGCGCCGCACAACCTTAACATACGCCCGCTTGTGGTTTCGGACACAGCGCGTATAGATATTAGCTTTGCAACCAGATACAAAGATGCTACTCTGAGTGCCGATAACCGCTCTTTTTCTCTTCCAGATGCTTCTGAGGTTAGTTTTACAAGTTGTCCGTGTGCATTGGAATTAGTGAGTGCAGACAGCGATTTTATGCAGACGTTGAGCAATAAGCTTTATTGGGGGGCAGACTGGAGAAATTCTTTATAGCGTGTTGGACTAATTTTCCTATATTTGCCGTCTATTGATATTTTATGGGAGAAATTTCAAAAATACCGCAACACGTTTCTATCATAATGGATGGTAACGGCCGCTGGGCCCGGCTCAGGGGCTTAGAAAGATTAGAAGGCCACAAAGAAGGCGTAGGGAGTGTGCGTGCTTCCCTGGAATTGGCGGTAGAACTTAAAATAAAGTATCTGAGTCTTTTTGCCTTCTCTACCGAGAATTGGTCGCGTCCGAAGGATGAGGTAGAGGGATTGTGGAATCTGATGTTCAAAGCTATAGAACGAGAAACCGAATTTCTTATTGAGAATCATGTCAGAGTTCTCATCTTAGGAAATTTAGAACAATTGCCACAGGATCTTCAGGCTGCTGTACATGGTCTTGTAGAGGCCACTTCCGGGGGTACAGGCACTACCCTAATAATAATGATGAATTATAGTGGCAAGTGGGATATTATGCAGGCTGCAAATCGCTTTAGCAGAGAAAATCCGGGAAAGGAAATGAGGCCGGAAGATATGGACAATTATCTTGTAACTGCATCTATTCCAGATCCGGATTTGCTGATTCGCACAAGCGGAGAAGAAAGAATAAGCAACTATATGCTGTGGCAGACTGCCTATACCGAATTTTATTTTACAAAAGTATTTTGGCCTGATTTTCGCAAATCAGAGTTCCGTCTTGCTTTGGAAGAGTATTCGCGCCGAGATAGGAGGTACGGCAAGGTTTAATTAGAACAAAAGGTGGATGATGAAAATATTTAAGCTGTTAACAGCGTGCTTTCTAATGTTCCTGCCAATTTCTGTCTTTGCGCAGGATGTGGACTATTCAGCTCCTAAAACCTATGTAATAGGAGGAATAAAGGTAAAGGGTATAAAGTATCTGAGCGAAGAGCAGATACTATCGGTTACAGGTCTTACCAAGGGCGACAAAATAACCATACCAAGTGTGGAACTTTCTGATATTCTAAAGAGAGTGTGGGCTCAGAGATACTTTTCAGATGCAGGTTTTTTTATAGATTCCTTATCGGCCAACAAAGATACCGTATTTCTCGGCTTGCATCTTGCAGAAAGGCCGAGGGTTTCAAGATGGAATTTTACTGGTATAAGGAGCGGCCAAAGGTCTGACCTAATAGAGAGAACTAAACTCAAGAGAGGTTCGGAACTCTCTGACTATGTGATAGAATCATCTACCGGTATAATTAAAAAGTATTTCCACGAAAAAGGCTTTCTCAAATGCAATGTAAAAGTAATTCAAGAAGAAGATGAGGTTATTCAGAATGCGGTAAAGGTTACTTTTGAGATAGATAGGGGGCCAAGAGTTAAAATAGGCCGCATCAATTTTAATGGCAATACACGGCTTACAGACCGTAGGCTGATGAAATCGATGAAGCATACTCGGGATAAGCGGCTTATGAACTTTTTTAAATCTAAAAAGTTTAAGCAGAAAGAATATGCAGAAGATAAGAACTCTCTGATAGCTGCTTTTAACGAGCAGGGTTACAGAGATGCCAGAATAGTTAGAGATTCTATTTACTACTTAGAAGACAATCGTTTAGCAATAGATTTTTTTATAGAAGAAGGCGATAGGTATTACTTTAGAGATATTTCTTGGACAGGTAACAGCATCTATTCTGCAGATCAGTTGAATTCTGTGCTAAAAATTAAAAAAGGCGATATCTACGATGTAGTAACCATGGACAAACGTCTGAATGGCGATCCTAAAATGTCGGACCCCGATGTTAAGAAAATGTACACCGATAACGGTTACCTCTTCTTTAACATAATGCCGGTAGAAAAAACTATTCAGAACGATTCTGTGGATGTAGAAATGAGAATCTATGAAGGTAAGCCTGCTACTTTTAATAAGGTGATAATCAACGGTAATAACATAACAGCAGAAAGGATAGCCAGACGAGCTGTGTTTACAAAGCCAGGGTATCTTTTCTCGCAAACAGACTTTGAGAGGTCTATTAGGGAATTGTCTTCCATAGGCCACTTTAATCCGGAGGCTTTTCAGACACCGGCTGGTTACAGTATAGTGCCAGATCAGAATAAGAATACCGTAGATATAGCTTATAACCTGGAAGAAAAACCAGATAGCCACATAGAACTTTCTGGGGGTTGGGGAGGAAACACCTTTGTAGGAACTCTTGGTGTAAACTTTAACAACTTTGCAGTTAAGAGAATCTTTAAGAAAGGGGCATGGAGGCCTGTACCGCTTGGCGATGGTCAGAACCTCGCTCTTAGATTCCAAACCAGCGGAACCTACTATACTCAGATGTCTGCATCCTTTGCAGAACCGTGGCTGTTAGGTAATAAACCGGTGAGTTTGAGTGTTTCTACTTATTTTTCAAGGCAGACAAATTCAAATTATTTCTATAGGCGTTCAGACCAATTCATGGAGGTATATGGTTTGAGTGCAAGTTTGGGGAACAGGCTTTCGTGGCCAGACAATTATTTTGTACTTTTCCACTCTTTGAGCTGGCAGACATACAAATTGCAAAAGTGGTATTATAACTTTTTGTTTGATACCGGAAAGAGCCATAACTTCAGCTATACCATAGGCTTGCAAAGAAATTCTACAGACCAGCCTATATTCCCACGCGGAGGTTCCGATTTTTCTGTTACTTTGCAACTTACGCCGCCGTACTCTCTGTTCAGAGGGCACAAAGATTATAAGAATATGCCGAGCAATGAGAAGTACAAGTGGATAGAGTATCATAAATGGCAATTCAAAGGCGATGTTTATATGAGGGTGGTAGATAACCTTGTATTTAGAGCAGCTGCCAACTGGGGCTACTTAGGATATTACAAGAAATCTTTGGGCTATTCTCCGTTTGAAGGCTTTGAGGTTGGTGGTGATGGTATGAGCGGTTATAACACCTATGGCTCTGATATTATAGCACTTAGAGGATATCCTAATTATTCTCTTACCCCAATGAAGAACGGTGCCTACGTTGGGCACGTATATGATAAGTTTACTTTGGAATTGAGGTATCCTTTGTTGCTTCAGCCGTCCAGCACGATATTTGCCTTAGTATTTTTGGAAGGTGGAAACTGTTGGGCTGATATAGGCGGATTTAATCCGTTTGAAATAAAGAGGAGTGCCGGTGTTGGTGTAAGGCTTCTTCTCCCGATGGTGGGCTTGATGGGTGTAGATTGGGGCTATGGATTCGACCCTGTGCCTAACGAGCAAAAGAGAAGAGGCGGCAGCCAGTTCCACTTTGTAATAGGGCAACAGTTCTGATCCGATAATTGGGCATAGATTGCAGGAGTTAAGGGCAGAATAGCTATAGATATTTAAAGAGATAGTTGTGTAAATAGAATAAAGATAGACTTAGACTAATTAACTTATTTTTAGGAGGATATATCATGAAGAAATTATTGCTTTTGGCATTGGCTTCTATGCTGTTCTGTTTTAAGGCTTCAGCTCAGAATGCACCGCAGAAGTGCGGATATGTGAATACCGAAACAATACTTTCGGCTATACCGGAATATAAAGTAGCATCTGATAAGATAGAAGCTCTTGGAAAACAGTATCAAGAGTTGATTAAAAAAGATTTTGATGTAGTGGAGCAACTCTACAATACATATCAGAAGCAGAAAGTTCAGCTCAGTGCATCTGCACGTCAGGCAAAAGAAGAGGAAATTATAAATAAAGAAAAGGCTGCCAAGCAAAAGCAGCAACAGTATTTTGGGCCAGACGGAGTGATGCAGAAAAAGACTCAGGAGCTTATGGACCCTATTAAAGAGAAGGTGCAAAAGGCTATAGATATGGTTGCAGAGCAGGGAGGCTACTTGCTTATAATAGATATAGCAACTACAGAGGGAGTTGTATATGCCGCATCTTCTGCCGATTTGAGCGACAAGGTTATAAAACTTTATCCTACAATAAAATAATACTAATACAGGAGAGATATTGCAAGGATTAGTGAAAGTGAACAGTGCCGGATGTTTGGATAGAAAGCACTTGAAGTAGAGGATTATACGGAAAGATAGAATAAACAATTATAAAACAAGGAATTGAAATTATGAAGAAGACATTTATGTTGATGGTTGTATCTGTGTTAGCAGCTGCAGCCATGATGCCTACCAAAGCTTCTGCTCAGAAGTTAGGACATATCAACTCTCAGGAGATTGTGGCACTTATGCCTGAAAGAGATGCGGCTTTAAAAGAGCTTCAGGCTTTTGGCAAGGAGTTGAGTGAAACTATTTCTTCAATGCAGACAGACTTTAATACAAAACTTCAAGAGTATAACGACAAGAAGGCTACTTGGAATGAGTCTATAATCAAAACAAAAGAAGACGAACTTAATAGTCTTGGGCAGCGTATTCAGCAATTTCAGCAGACAGCAGAGCAGGACTTTTCTACACGTCAGGAGTCGCTTCTGTCGCCTGTGATGAAAAAAGCCCAGGAAGCTATAGATAAAGTTGCCAAAGCTCAAGGGATTGCCTATGTAATAGATTTGTCTTCTGGTGCTGTTATCTATATAGATGAGGCAAATACTGTAAATCTGCTTCCTCTTGTAAAGGCAGAGCTTGGAATACCTGCCAGCAAGACACAACCTACCCAGATACAGTAATTTACACTAAAATAGTTATTATTAAATAGTTATTAGATATAGCGATTGTTTTTAGGGTGGCTAAAAAGTCTGGAGACTGAAAGTCGCCCTTTCTTTTTTAGCGAATAAGCGCTCTGTTAGTTGAAAATTATAGTATTTTTGTTGGCCGGTCTTGAAAAATTATCTATATTTGACAATATTTTAATAATTAATTGAAAGTATTTCTACACGCGTATCTTTATTATGGAACGTAAAGTGGTTGATGTAAAAGACGTGGTAATCCGTTTTACCGGAGATTCCGGTGATGGAATGCAACTCACAGGTACTTTGTTTGCAGATGCTTCTGCATTGTACGGTAATGAGATTTCTACATTCCCGGATTATCCTGCTGAAATCAGGGCTCCTCAGGGCACCGTTTCCGGTGTGTCTGGTTTTCAAGTGCATATTGGTCAGAGCAATGTAAAGACTCCCGGAGACCTTGCAGATGTTCTTGTATCAATGAACCCTGCTGCACTTATGGCTAATGCCAAGTTTGCAAAACCTGGCGGAAGTATCATTCTCGATCAAGATTCATTTGATGAGCAAGGCTTGGAAAAGGCTGGTTTTAAAACGCTTGATCCTGTTCAGGAACTTAACCTTCAGGATTACAATGTTATTTGGGCTCCTATTACCTCTATGACAAAAGAGAGCCTGAAAGACAGCGGAATGGATCAGAAATCTATTGTAAGATGTAAGAACATCTTTACCTTGGGAATGTGCTACTTTATGTTTAGCCGCCCTCTCCATTTTACAGAAGATTATCTAAGGAAAAAATTTGCAAAGAAGCCAGAGTTGATAGAGCCTAATATTAAGGTTCTGAACGATGGCTACAATTATGCTCACAATACACATGCTATTGGTAATACCTATACCATAGCACCGGCAAAACAAGAAAAGGGTGTTTACAGAAGCGTTAACGGAAATCAGGCTACGGCGTGGGGGCTTATTGCTGCTGCGCAAAAGAGCGGCAGACCTATGTTCGTTGGCTCATACCCTATAACTCCGGCAACAGCCATCTTGGAAGAGCTTGCAATACATAAGAATTTGGGTGTTAAGACAATGCAGTGCGAAGATGAGATTTCTGGAATCTGTACATCTATAGGTGCTGCGTATGCCGGCAACATGGCAGTTACTACAACCTCAGGCCCTGGTCTTTCTCTTAAAAGCGAGGCTATGGGTTTAGCCTGCATAGCAGAATTGCCTTTGGTTATAGTAGATGTTCAGAGAAGCGGTCCTTCTACTGGTATTCCTACCAAAACGGAGCAGACAGATCTTGCACAGGCTCTCTACGGGAGAAACGGAGAGTGCCCTATTATGGTTATG
>DFIA01000009.1 GCA_002372015.1 Bacteroidales bacterium UBA3709
GTCTCTTTTTTGTAGCGGGACCCAGGATTGAACTTGGGACCTCATGATTATGAATCATGCGCTCTAACCAGCTGAGCTACCGCGCCTTCTGTGTTGAGATACCTGGATTCGAACCAAGACTAAGAGGACCAGAATCTCTTGTGCTACCATTACACCATATCTCAATACACTCCACTATATCTCTACAATGGGAGGGCAAAAGTAAGTAAAATTCCGTTATTCGCAAATTTTTTCAGTTAGCACAACAGCATAAACAGCCACTCCTTCTTCCCTCCCTACAAATCCGGCACCCTCCGTAGTAGTAGCTTTGATTGATATGTCTTCTATACTGCAAGAATAACGAATATCTACACTTGAAAGGGTTTGAGCAAGGCTTTCTCTCATTTTCTCTATATATGGAGCCACCTTTGGCTTCTGCAAAAGTATGGTGATATCTGCGTTTACAAGCCTATAGCCTTTTTCCAAAAGCAACTTATAAGATCTTGCAAGCAAAATTTTACTGTCTATCCCCTTGAACTCAGGGTCTGTATCTGGAAAATGATGTCCTATATCGCCGAGAGAAAGAGACCCTAAAAGTGCATCGCACAAAGCATGAATAACAACATCACCATCGGAATGAGCAACGCAACCCTTAGTATGGGGTAGTTTTATTCCCCCCAACACAAGCGGCAAGCCAGAAGCTAACAGGTGAACATCATAGCCGTTTCCTATTCTTAATTTACTTTTCATACCATGCAAAATTAGTATTTTACTTTTATTCATAATTAAGATATTTACGCTTAAATTCCTTATATTTGACAGATAGATAAAGAAAGTTATTGATTATGGGTATAAAGTTTTTTCATTTGCCATCGCACAGAGTATTTGACTATCCGGCTCGGCACTACGATAAAGAACTGGAAAAGTTCGACAAGATAAACGCAGAGGCTAAAGCTATACAGGAAGGGGATGAATATGTCCCAGGCTCCATTGTAGCCAAGGGTTTCAGAAAATCTAACAGAACCCTCAAACGCAAGGAAGGCGGATATGGAAAGGGAAAGAGGTTGATTGTTTATGCCATAATAGCCCTCATTCTTATAGCCCTACTTTATCTGACAAAGGCACTATCTTTATTGTTTCAGGCCTATCAGGTAAAATAATAACTCCGCAAACAATGTTAAAGGTTCTACCCGAACATATCTATAATTTAATTGCTGCCGGGGAGGTGATTCAAAGACCCTCTTCCGTTGTTAAGGAATTGTTGGAGAATTCGGTTGATGCCAATGCCACATCAATAATGCTCGTGATTGGAGACTATGGCAAAACGCTGATACAAGTTATAGACGATGGTTGCGGAATGGATAGGAAAGAGGCAGAACTCTGTTTTCTGTCTCATGCCACCTCAAAGATAGATAGTGTTGACGACCTGCAAAATCTTACAACTTTTGGATTCAGGGGAGAGGCCTTAGCCTCAATAGCAGCCTGCTCAGATGTTACCATGAAAACCAGAAAGAGCGGCGAACAAACAGGTACTCAGGTTCATATATCGGGAGGGAAAATAGTTGAAGTTTCTGAAATAGCCTGCCCGCAGGGATGCAATACCGCAGTTCGCAATCTGTTTTTTAACATACCGGCCAGAAGAAAATTCCTTAAATCAGATAACAGCGAATACAGGATGATTGTGGCTGAATTCATAAGGGTAGCCCTCACTCGCCTGGATATAGAGTTTAAGCTGATTTCTAACTCTAAGGAAGCAATAACGCTCCCTAAGAACAGAAACCTAAAGCAAAGGGTTACAGATCTTTTTGGTTCTGCAATAAGCAAACAACTTATTGATATAGGCGTAGATACAACTGTTGTTAAGCTGTCTGGAATAATAGGCACCCCACAAAGCGCAAAAAAAACACAGCAAAACACATATTTCTTTGTAAATGGCAGATTTTTCCGCTCTCCAATATTGCATAAAGCTGTAACGAAAGGATATTCCAGCCTAATTGCAGAAGGCAACACCCCACACTATTTCATATTTTTGGAAGTTCCGCCTCAGGAATTAGATGTGAATATCAGCCCCTCTAAAACAGAAATCAAACTCGAAAATGAACAAGTTATCTTTCAGATAATAGAGGCTGCTGTTAAAGAGGCTATAGGCAAGAATTCTTTTGTTCCTTCCATAGACTTTGAAACAGATGGCGTTCCTATAGAAATTACATCGGGAGACGGCTTTACGCTAACGCAGGAAGAAAAACAAAGAATGCGCACAGAGGGTCTGAGACCTCCTAAGATAAACTATAACCCACTATTCAATCCTTTTGAAGAACAGGGAGCGCAAGATGGCCAAAATATGCAGAGCGAGTACAAAACAGTACCAAGTTCTATGAACAGCCTGCTTATGGAAGAGGCTCCTCAAAAAACAGCTATTCAAATAGATAAAAACATTGTAAGTATTCCAGACAATAAAGGAGGCTTACTGGTTGTAAATATAGCTCGTGCAAGGCAAAGAATTTTCTACGAAAAATATCTGAAAGCTCTCTCTAACAAAGAAACACGCATTCAGGAAGAACTTTTTCCAAAAACCGTCAGCCTACATCATGCCTCATTTACAACCCTAATGAACAACATAGACAAGGTGCGCAGCTTAGGATTTGAAATCCGCCAATTCGGCAAAGACTGCATAGTTGTAAGCGGAACTCCGGCCGATTTTAGGGGAGAACTTTTCTCCGTAGAAGAATGCATAGAAGATATTGCGCAATACATAGAAGAGGGCAACGAGTCTGAACTATTTTCCAAGGCTGCCCTAAATGTTGTGCGCCATTCAAACTTTTCTTATACAGCAGAAATCTCTGAAAAAGAAGCCTTAACGGTTATAGAGCAACTGTTCCTATGCAAAGAGCCTGCAACTTCTCCTACGGGAGGATATACTTTTTTTAGATTAACGGCAGACGAAATAAAGCACAAATTATCATGAGAAATTTACCTCCGGCTATAAAGCATATAATTCTCATAAACATAATAATGTTTGTGGCAACTCTCCTCATTGGGGATAAAATGTACGAAATGTTTGCCCTCTTTCCTTTAGGCACATATTTCTTTAAGCCATATCAATTTATTACTCACATGTTTATGCATGGTGGCTTCTGGCATATATTCTTTAACATGTACTCTCTGTTCTTCTTTGGCATAGCACTTGAAAGAGTATGGGGAAGTAAGAAATTCCTGCTTTACTACTTTGTAACAGGTTTAGGAGCAGCTGCTTGCCATCTTGCCGTAATGTATCTGCAGGGAGTAGATTTGAATATACCTACGGTTGGGGCTTCCGGAGCTGTTTATGGGGTTTTATTAGGCTATGGAATGTTGTTCCCAAATAATCGGATAACCATGATATTTCCCATCCCGATAACGCTTAAAGCAAAGTGGTTTGTGCTTATTTTCGGGGCAATAGAGCTACTTACAGGCTTCCTCGATACAGGCAGTGGAATAGCTCACTTCGCTCATTTAGGAGGTATGTTATTCGGTCTGATACTGCTTCTTATTTGGAGAAAGAAAAATAAAATGTACCAATGGGTAGAATAGGCGTAAGAAAAAAGAAGAAATTCAGAACTTTCATCGGGATAACATTCAGATTAGGTCTGATAGTGGCTGCCTTGTGCCTGTTTATATCGTATATTTCTTCTTATATAGATCCCTCCAGATTTTCGGTGCCTTTTTTCTTTGGGCTATACTTTATTCCGATATTAGCCGTTAATTTACTGCTTTTTATAGTAGCTCTTTTACTTCGCAGCAAGAGTGCCTGGATTCCTTTTATAGCAATTTTGCCCACAATGCTGTTTGCAGAAAGATTCTATAAATTCGGCAGCAGCAAGGCAGATGTAAAAGATGCCAACATTGTAAAAATAGAAACTTACAATGTTGGAAAGTTCTATCTGTCTAAAGAAAAACTAAGTATTCCCGAAGCCTTAAATGGCGTTGTTAGTCAAATAAAAGAATCTCAGCCAGATATAGTTTGTTTGCAGGAAGTGTTTTTTCAGAATGTTGATGTTATTGCAAAAATATTTCCCGATTATAAGTACCAAACACACCACCTCTTTATTTATGGCCGAGGCAATGTAAGCGGCAACCTAATTCTCAGTAAATACGAAATTATACATGGAGAGGTGATAAATTTCAAACACAGCACCAACCTCTCTTTATGCGCAGATATAGTAATACACAAAGACACTATCAGAGTTTACAACAATCACTTAGAATCCAACGCAATATCGCCAACTACGCTTATCAAGAACATAAGAGAGAACAAAACAAACTCAAAAGTATTGAGCGAAGAAATAATTAACGTACATTCGAAGTTAAGCACCACAGGAAAACGAAGAGCTAAACAAGTGGAGGCTGTTCTTAAAAACATCCAACACAGCCCCTACCCTGCCATTATCTGCGGCGATTTGAACGATATTCCAATGTCTTATACATATCATAAGCTTTATACCGGCAACAAAGATACCTTTAGAGAAAGCGGCAAAGGTTTTTCTGCAACCTACTCAATGGCATGGCCGCTATTGCGAATAGATTATGTGTTTATACCACAGCACTTTATAAGCGTTAGCCACACAACCGTAAAATGTAATTACTCAGATCATTATCCGGTAATAGCAGAGTTTGCCATACCAATCCAATAGCATATATTAAATTTTGCAAGGCATATATACTATGAGCAAGAAACATTCTTATATAATGAATCCTAAAATGGAAGCTCAAATAAATAACGCTGTTAAAGTGCTGAAAAACGGCGGCATTATAATATATCCTACTGATACAATATGGGGCATAGGCTGCGATGCTACAAATCCCGATGCCGTATCAAAAGTTTTCGGCATTAAACAAAGACAAGAAAGCAAGAGCCTTGTAACCCTTGTGGCTAATCTCGATATGCTTGCAAGATATGTAAAAGAAATTCCTCAAACAGCCTTAGATCTGATAGAGGTGAACGATGCCCCTATGACCATAATCTACCCAGAAGCTATATATTTGGCTGCCAATGTAATATCTGAAGATGGAAGTGCTGCTATAAGAATCCCCATGAGCAACTTTTGCCAGCAACTTTGCTTTCACTTCCGCAAGCCGATAGTTTCTACATCTGCCAATATATCCGGAGAGAATCCGCCAAAAAGCTTCAAAGATATTCCACAGCAGATAAAAGATGCAGCAGACTATATAGTACACCCTTCTATGGAAGAAAAAACTGCCACACACAAAGCTTCTCAGATTATCAAACTAAGTGCTAACGGCCACATAGAAATTATCAGGAAATAAGGGGTTTCAAGGTAGCAGAAGCTTTCTAACCTTGCAGCATACCAAAGTAAATTTCACTCACACAAGACAGGGCGGCTGTTTCTACCCTCAATCGGGACGGGCCAAGCGTTACCGGTAAAAAGCCGCAATCACCGGCCAACTCTATCTCCCGCTTAGAAAAATCTCCCTCCGGCCCTACCATAAGTACAACATTTATAGCGCTTTGTAGCTCCACACCATGCTCTTTGGAGGAGCTCACACGCAAACATTTTTCTGAATGTTCTGCCAGATACTGACGAATTGTTTTCTTATTACCTTCTTCACAGTGGGCAATAAGCTTTATTATATTACCTCCCCTTTTATCTGCAAGAAATTCTGATATCGAAACAGGATCTTCTACCTTAGGCAGATAAGATTTTAGACTCTGTTTTGTGGCTGCAAGAACAAGTGCTTCCAACCTCTCCTTTTTTATGGATGTTCTTATAGAATGTTCTGAAATAAGCGGCACTATAACATCCACCCCAAGTTCTGTAGCCTTTTCAACAAACCACTCGTAGCGATCCATATTCTTTGTAGGACAAACAGCCATAACAAGATGATAGTTACGCCTGCCTACCCCCACACTCTTTTCTACAATTTTTGAGTACACTTTAGCCTCACCTTTTTTGGAAAGTTCTACACTTTCTATGCAGCAACGGTATAGCCCACCTTCTCCATCGATGATAAAAATTTCGTCTCCAACCTTGTGTCGCAGAACCCTTGCACAGTGATCGGCCTCGCTATCGCTAAGAACCACAGATACGGCAGAACTATACTCTTCCGCTTTTCTCTGCTGCCCACCATACCCTAACAAGTTCCTGCCTTTACCAGAACACTCAAAATCCGTTGAATAAAAAAGTTCCATATCCGCTATGTTTGATGCGCAAAATTAGGCATCTATTTTCATTCAACAACTCAAATCATATTTAATGTGTAAAATTTGCGGTTATTTGCACAACTATAGCAGGAGTCTCCTGCACAACTAACAGAAAATCGTTATTTTTGCCTTGGCAGAACGCTGCCACCCAAAACAACGCCTGCCTTTAAATTCTGACAATAAACATAATAAGCTGCAATATGGTACAAACTAAAAGCAATCGCTATGTAGCCTTAGATGTTCTAAGGGGCATGACAGTTGCAGGCATGATTCTGGTAAACAATCCCGGTAGTTGGGCGCATGTCTTCAAACCTCTAAAACACGCTGCTTGGGCCGGCTGCACTCCTACAGACTTAGTGTTTCCATTTTTTCTTTTTGTGGTTGGAGCCGCCATGGCGTTTTCTTTTGCAAAATATGGAGAAAGCCTCACGGGTGCCAGCATAAAAAAACTGCTGATTAGAGGTGGTCTTATCTTTCTCGTTGGCTTGGCTCTCAATGCATTCCCTTTTATTAAACTTCCTATGAATCCCGACCACGGATTCTGGTGGAATGTAGCTGAAAAGTTTCGGAATCTCAGGATATTTGGAGTTCTGCAAAGAATTGCATTGTGCTATATACTCGGCGGATTTTTAGCTCTATGGCTGAAAAAGCCTAAGAAAATTGTGAGTATTATGGTAGTATTGGCCCTTCTGGAAGTATTGGTGCTCTGGCTGCTGCGCGATGGCGAAGGGGCTTTTCTATTTGGCCAAACCGTTAAAGACACAATGGCCGGAAGAGCCTCAGGTGCCTTTGATGTAAGTTTCTTCAACGCCCTTGGTATGAATGGAGAAAACCATGTGTATCACGGCGAGGGCTTTGCTTTTGACCCTGAAGGATTGATAGGAGTTCTTTCCGGCAGCTGCACGGTACTACTCGGATTTCTCATAGGCAACATCTGCCGCACAACAGAGAATAAAATAGAGGCAGTTGCAAAACTCTTTGTCGTTGGCATGCTTTGCCTTGGTTTAGGCATGATAGCAAGTATATGGTTGCCAATAGTTAAAAAAATCTGGACAGGGTCTTATGTACTATATGCAGGAGGATGGGCCATACTAATGCTCGGCTTCTTTGCCTACTTTATAGACGTAAAAGGCAAGACCAAGATATTTACACCATTCAAAGCCCTCGGAATGAACCCGCTGTTTGCTTTTGTAATGGCAGGCTTATTTGCTAAAGTTCTCGGACAAATTATCAAGTGGAAAGTTCCTGTACTTAATAACGATGGCACCATGGGCGAAAAAAGCTATTCTGTTTTGAGTTGGTTCTATCAGAACGTCTGCTGCCCTATATTCCGTTCAGACTTTTTTGGCGGCAACAACGGCAACAATGAGTTTGCATCGCTGACATTTGCCATAACTTATGTAATAGTATTTACGCTAATGGCATACGCCCTATATCGTAAGAAGATTGTGATAAAGTTATAGCCGGCAACATCCACATACTCAAAGAAGAAGATATGTAAGGAACAATAATAAGATGAAAGATACTTTCATCTTTGGAAGCATGATTTGGTACGAAAAAAAGATAGTAATTAGCATATAAATTAGGCTTAAACAGTATTCAGCAATGCAGTATTGGACCATCAAAAAGAAAGATATGAAAACCATTCTTAAATGGGAAGATATAGTGGTAGATGACGGACGGCGTAAACCATTAAAGACTTTTACAATAGGAAGTCTTGAAGAGATAGAACAGGTGGCAGAAGAATTTATCAAGTTTATCTCTGAGTCTAAAAACATTCAGAGTAACATCTTTGCTTTCTATGGCAAGATGGGGGCCGGCAAAACCACCTTCATCAAAGCAATTTGCAAAGTCTTAGGCGTTTCAGATACTGTAAACAGTCCCACCTTCACCATAATCAACGAATACAGAAGTGCAAAGGGCTTTCCAATCTATCACTTTGATTTCTACCGCATAAACAAGCTGCAAGAGGCATACGACATTGGAACCGAAGATTACTTTGCAGGAGATGGCCTCTGCCTGATAGAATGGCCAGAAAAAATTGCAGAAATACTCCCGCAAGACTGCATAAGCGTTTCCATTACAACCAACGAAGATCTTTCTCGTAGTGTACAAATTTTCTCGCCGAAAATGTGATTTTCGAGCACTTTTTATCCGATTTTGTGATTTTTCAGCCAAAAAACACTCCGAAAATGTGATTTTTTGCTTATTTTTATAGCCGAAAATGTGATTAAAATGGCGCAATTACTTAAAAGAAAGGTAGATAGCTTTTTGGCTACATGGAAGCAAAATCCTAACCGCAAGCCCCTAATCATAAAAGGGGCAAGGCAAATTGGAAAAACAGAATCTGTCAGAGCCTTTGGAAAGGCTAACTACAGGTCTGTTATAGAAATCAATTTTGTGCTTGAAAAAAAATTCAGGAACATTTTTGAGGATGGATACGAAGTTGATTCCATTATCAAGAACATCACACTTCTGAAGCCAGAGCTGAAATTCATATCTCACCACACTCTCATTTTCTTTGATGAACTACAGAAGTGCCCCGACTGCACCACTTCTCTCAAATCGTTCTGTCAAGATGGACGGTACGATGTAATCTGCTCCGGTTCACTTATGGGCATCTATTACCAAGAAATAGAATCCAATGCTGTAGGTTACAAAGAAGACTATACCATGCACTCAATGGATTTTGAGGAGTTTCTGTGGGCAAAAGGCTATGCTCCAAAGCAGATAGAAGACCTTTATTCCCACATGATTGCCGTAGCTCCACTTACTGAAATCCAAATGAAGACAATGATGGAAAACTTCCAAGACTATATGACAATTGGAGGTATGCCGGAAGTTGTGAGAACGTATATAGAAAACCATCATTTTGGAGGAACTCTTCACCTTCTGAACCAGCTACTGAAAGACTATGAGGAAGACATCACCAAGTATGCAAAAGAAACGGACAAAGCTAAAATACAAGCTGTTTATAAACATATCTCCACGTTCCTCGCCAAGGAAAATAAAAAGTTCCAGGTCAGCAAAGTAGCTAAAAACGCCAGAAACAGAGAGTATATCGGATGCGTGGAATGGCTGCAAGAAGCCGGAGTAATAAATGTGGCATATTGCCTTCAGAATGCGGAACTGCCACTCAAAGGCAATTACAACCCGAATTACTATAAGGTTTATTATCACGACATAGGCCTTCTGATAGCCTCATTAGACGAAGAAGCCCAGGAAGACCTCAGAGCCAACAGAAACTTTGGCACATATAAAGGAGCCATCTATGAGAACATTGTAGGAGAAATGCTCATCAAATCAGGTTATCCTCAGCTCTATTTCTTCAAAAAGGAAAACCCTTCTCTTGAAATGGATTTTTTTGTCCGCGACAAAGACTCGCTTGTTCCTGTTGAAGTGAAGGCCAAAGACGGAGCCACAGCGTCTCTAAACAACCTTATAAACTGGGACTCATATCCTGACATCCGTTACGGCATCAAATTCGGTTACAAGAACATTGGCTGGAACGGCAAATTCTACACCTTCCCATATTTCCTTGCCTTCCTGCTGAAACGGTTCCTGCAGGATTCAAAAAGGAAAATTTAGAATCCATTATCTATATTATCCCGCTAATGGATTATTAATGAAACCGTTGTAAAAAGTCATACCCAACATAAACTCTTGCGTCTTCATGTCCGCAGTATTTGCATTTTCTATATCGCTTGTAAATATTATCTACATGCGTCTTAAAATTTGTTAAAGTATATCTCCAACGCCGAAAAACCCTGCATCTAAGAGCATTGATGCAATAGCATTACCATCGATCAACTGTACTTTTGCTTCTTTTGCATAGTTTATACATTCCTCTGAAAACTGTTCGGAAGATGATAAAAGCCAATAAACCTTTGTATAACCGTCATCCAATCTATCATGCTTTAACTCTTTAAGAAGCGATATTTGTTCAACCCCCCAAGAACTTGTCTCGCCACTATGGTGCTTGACTTGAACATAATAAATAGTTTTCAGCAAATCAAAAGTAGCTATGATATCAACATCCTCGCAATCAACTTTCTTTGGTGAGTTTTTAGGAGGAATGATAACCGAACTGGCTCCTATTCGCTCAAAATACAATTTTATAAGATTTTCAAATTTATCTGGATTAAGTTTTGTTTGAATAATTGAGCGAATTATAGGGATTATTTCTTTGCTAATCTCATTTCTAAAACGAATGGGCTTGTTTTTATGCGCCCGCTCTACGGCCTTGATAACACTTTCTTCCAAATCTGTTATTTGAACATTAGTCTGCCTAACTTTCATTCTGGAAGTTAAGTTAGTGTCAGCATAATCATATCTTGATATATCTTTTTGAATAATTTTCACCCTCCTTGCGAAACCAAGATCTATATAGTCGTCGTTAGAATCTCGCAAATAACCATCATTATCTCTATGAACAACTTCCCCATTCCAATTTTTTATTTCCACATCTTTTATGTCCTTAATCATAATTGGCTCATCTTCTAATAATTCACAGACAGAAAATGCGCCATTGGTAGGGACTATTATCCAATCACCTTTTTTCATTTCCACAATGAAATTCCACAATTGGTATCTTGTTCTTGGCAAGCTTCCCCATGTTTCACTAAACTCTTGTTCCATGTCTTGCCAGCCGTTCTCGCCTCTAGCCTTTTCTATAAAGCCTTCTTTTTCAAAATCACTAAATCCAATACTCAAATAGTTATTATCAAGCAATGGATATGCAATCTCCGCAATATAACTTATACGATGTATCCAATAATTCCTTTCCATAATCATTAATTTTATATTTAAAAATGCTATTATTTACAGTTACTCTATTCAGATTCGCAAATTCGGCGGCTTGAGTTGCTGGAAGGTCCAAACAAAACATCTTCAAAACAAGACGAAATTGCCTGTCTGAAATATGACTCCGAAAATAATACTTATTTAGCATTGTACATCAATTAGTTATGCAAAACTAATGCATTTTAACTAATCTTGTACCAAAACAAAAAAGAAAGAAACAGCTATTGTGTAGATTTTTATTTTGATGTCGGTGGAATCAATGCGAGTGCATCGATTTATACCACATTACGTTCTATCGGTATTTCAGTTCGTCCTGTCCTTGATAAATAAACATACCAATAAGTTTATGAATAGCCGTTTCACATCGTTGAGGCGGCTTTCTTCTTTGCCAGGGGAATGGGATTTGTATCTGGGTGAGGTATGGAAGATATTAGACTCGCACCAGAAGAGGTCAGGCATTACGTCAAACAAGACCTGACCGATGAGCAAGTGGAAATGCTTCGTGATTTCTTGGCTTTATATGCCGTAATAGTATATGAAGACCTCGCAAAGCGGAGTAAAGCATAATGAAAAGAGGCTCCTGGGAACCCAAGGAGCCTCTTAGTAGAATCGCAAATTGCACTTAGTTAGTGTATCCAATAATCTCGGATAACGCTTCTGTCGCCTTATCCCAATACTCCGTTTGAGCAATATCAATTAAATCCAAGGCACGTAGAAGTAAGGCGGCTGATGTTTTTGTGTCGCCAAGATTCTTCTTACAAAGACCCATTTTAACATAAGCGACGTTTCGCTCTCTTTTATATTCGTTTGCTTTTTTCTCATAAAGAGTGAGTTGAGAAAGCCGTTTGAGCGAAGTTGCTTTTCTGTCATCATAAGAAGCCGAATAATAGGGCTCAACAAACTGGGATATAATATTAGCAAGCAAATTCGCTTTCTTCGCATACTCATCATAGGCAACATAAGCTTCTTCCCATTGCTGATTGTCATAGAGATTGTCAGCTTTGGCTTTCATATCATCAACGAGAGAGAGTGTGGGAACTCCAAGCTTCTCTATTTTTTCCAATTCAACAGATATGTCTAATGGGTCTGCCTGTTGCTTCTTTTCTTGCTCCTGAGCATTTAATGAAATAGCCAAGAAGATGCAGGGAATCAATAAAACTAACTTTTTCATAATCATCTATTTATGGTTTACCGTTCTTTAATCATCGTCTTCGTCATAATCATAATACTCTTCCACAAGCGCATAAACATCCGGGTCAAAGGATTTCATCTCTGCTTGAATTAAAGGACTGGAATACTCGTAATATGACTTATAGTCCTTATTTAAGAGCTCTTTTATGATGTCATCTTTATATGAGTCTTGCGCAAACAGATCATACTCCCATCGCAGATAGCGAGAGACGCTTTGAGGAATAAGATTCAACTTGTCTCCGTAGTTTTCTCCGTTTATTCGCACATTGACAAGCTCTATTATAAAATCATAGTCTCTCTTAACCTCCTCCGAAGAACGCCCTTCCAGTTTCTTTTTATCGCTATAATCGGCTTTCCAATACAATGTTGTTGGTTTTGTTATTGGCGATGTTGCAACACAACGGTGAGAGTTCCAAATACTTGAATAGCTTGATGACGAAGACGAGCCATCATTGCTGACCTTTGTCCTCATTTCATAGCGGAATATCAGTTGGTCAATCTTACCTTTCAAAGGGGTAATTCGGAATCCGATATTAACTTCCTTGATGCCGCCAATATACGAATAGTACTCTTTCCAAAGCTTATCGTACTCAATAACGACAAGAGAGTCCATATTATATTGCTCTTTGTATGCTTTCCAATAGGTGATTACGGAATCAATTTGGACATCATAGCTCGGATACATCTTTGCATATTCTTCCTTCCAACCTTCTTCTTTCTTATTAAAGAAGGTCGTGTCTCTTCCATGCTTTTCAAATCTTTTCAATTGCTTATATGTAATGTCGCCGTACTTTGCCTGACGAACATCATTACCGATTATCCATTCCCGAACATCTTGAATCTGGGAGTAAAATTCAGTGAAGGTTGTGTCCTTTTTAATATTTGCCTTTAATTCATCTATGGACAATGGCTCTGTTATGGATTTCTTCAATCCATTGTTTGAACACGATGCAGCAATAAGAATGGAAAGTAGAAGGAATGAATACTTTTTCATTTTATTTTACAAGATTATAATTTTCATCCAATAATACACTCTCATTTTTAATTGCACCCCGAAGGGTATATGAGTGATAAACTTTATAGAAAACGATAGGGTTCTTTGTCTTATTAAGATAATCCTGAAAGAAACTTATCCTCTGATTATTTGCAATGACTACGGCACTATCTCGTTGAATCTTCTCATTCGACTCATCAATCATATCTTCCCACTGACGAATGAGGCTATTGTAAGAACTCCTTAACCAAGAAAGGGTTGTCCTCTGTTGGCGTTTGCAGTCTTCCAAATTCGACACATAACCTTCTCGCAACCGCCTATAAGAGTCAATCGTTGCCTCTTTCGCTCTGTTGCGGCTCTGTAATGTCGATATTGAGTCTTCAATATTGTTCTTTAACAAAGTTTCCGTAATAGTATAATTCTTAAACTTGTATTCCCCAAGTTGTTCAGTTGGAATTGAGGATTTCAGTGCTTTCTTGATTTTGGACTTCTCGGACGAGCATCCTAAAATCGATATAGGGCACAAGAAAACAAATAAAACTCTATTATTCATAATGGATTACATTCTTCGTGCAAAAATAACACATTCAATCAAATAACAATCGTTGATGTCGTTTTTTCTATACAGAGTGTTCTTTTAATGTCCGGCTCGAATGTTGCCATCTTTGGATTAACTGCCAAACAGTGGTGCAATCTTCATCCGGCATTTAAAGGAAACATCCGAGACTATGCCTCCATTAATGAACTCATTTGTCTTGCTAATATGGAAAATATAAATGCTGTTCTAATTGGCGAAGGGTTTTCTCAGAAGGAGCGCCTTATACGCCTTAATAAGGTTACTATCAACTAAATGCGTATATTAGAAAAAGATAGCAGCAGGGACTTGTTGAAGTGAATCCATCTTGTTCTGCAATGAGACCTTATGGGTATGATATATAATATTCCAACCATAAAAACTATGGAGGCAGACAGCGTCAATTTTACTTTTTTGCACTGCATTTCTGCTCTGCCGATGTATTATTGCCATCTAGTATTATTTCGCATGGCAAAGCCAGAGATAAAATGAAATAAATTTATTACATTTGCGATGAGAAAAATTTACTGGAGCAAGGAATACGAAGATTTCTTCTACTCCCTGGATTCTTCCGTAAAAAAGAAGATTGATTATGTGCTGCAAGTAATTAAAAGCAAGCGCATTGTACATTCTAAATTTGTCAAGAAACTCACTAACAGTCCATATTATGAGATAAGAATATCTGTCAATAACGAATACCGTATAATTTTGTTTACAGCCGATGAGATTAATTTCATCAATGCTACAAGCGTGTATCTCCTGAACGGCTTTAAAAAGAAATCCACTAAAGACTACAGAAAACAGATAGCTATTGCCGACAATATAGTTAAAAGATTATTTGATAACATGGAAAAATAGACATTTATGAAGAACATATACGGAAAGAAAGTGCCTGCAATTAGCATGAAGAAACTTGCAAAACTGAAAACTTTTGACCAACATCTTGACGAAGAGTATGGCCTAAAAGGTTCGCCCTCAAGAGACGAGTTTGAAGCTAAAGCGTACGCTTGGTACTATGCTGAATGTTTGAAAGATGCAAGAAAGAAAGCAGGCCTTACACAACAACAGGTTGCAGACCGCATAGGAAAAAAGCGCACTTATGTCTCGTTGATAGAGCGCGGGCAAACAGATATGCAGCTTTCCACTTTTCTTCTTATGTGTGTTGCCGTAGGCGCACAACTTTCTTTTACATACTGATTATTTCGGGGGCAGACAGCGTAAATTTTACCGGATGGCATCCGCTTTTTTGTCTATCACAATATATTAGCCGCTTAAAAGATGATTGGCTGCATTGGTAGGCAATGGCAGATTAAGTTTTAGACAATGCTATGCTATCAATGCTTAAAGAGTGTAAATATGTTGTGTAAAGTTTTTTGTGCTTGCTGTAACGGGCTGGAAATTAATACAATTACCGTAGAAGTATCTGTAAGCGATGGTATAAGGTTTTTTCTGGTAGGGCTGCCAGATAGCGCCGTTAAAGAAAGCCAGCAAAGAATAGAAAGTACCTTTGCGTGCAATGGTTTTCGGTTTCCGGGAAAAAGAATCACAATAAATCTTGCACCTGCAAACATCCGCAAAGAAGGCTCACTCTTTGATGTAGCTTTAGCTATAGGCATTCTGTGTGCTTCCTCACAATTACCTGAACCTATATGCGCAAGACTAAGTGAATTTATGATACTCGGAGAGCTTTCTTTAGACGGGCATTTAAGAGAGATTCCGGGCGCCCTACCTATCATTATACATGCAAAAGAGGAGGGCTTTAAGGGTTGTATTCTGCCAACTATCTCGGCTATGGAAGGCGCCGAAATAGATGGCATTTCTGTATTTGGCGCAGAAACCTTCAGCGATGTAATTCAGATTCTACTTTCGCCAGAAAGTGCTGAAAGTAAAATTGTTACTCCGCAAAGCGTTATAGCAGTATCTAACTGTACAGAAGAAGCGCAAAATTATGATTTTGCCCAAGTAAAAGGCCAGATGCAAGCAAAAAGAGGGCTTGAAATTGCTGCCGCCGGAGGACATAATATTATACTCAACGGTTCTCCCGGAAGTGGCAAAACATTCTTATCAAAATGTCTAAATAGCATCCTCCCTCCGCTTTCCAAAGATGAGTCCATACAAACCAGTAAAATTTATTCTGTTGCAGGCCTGTTGGGTACAGAGACAAAAAAAGAAAACCACTATGGCGGACTCCTCAAACACAGACCGTTCCGTTCGCCACATCACACAATAACAGTTCCTGCCCTTATTGGAGGAGGAGCCCATGGTCTGCCTGGCGAAATTTCGCTGGCCCACAATGGAGTACTCTTTTGTGATGAGTTTGCAGAATATGACAGACGAGCCATAGAGGTTATGAGACAACCTTTAGAAGATGGCATTATTCAAATAAGCCGAGTTAAGGTAAAGCATGTGTATCCTGCTCGTTTTATGTTAGTTGCTACAATGAATCCATGCCCTTGTGGCCTTTTTTATGAAAAAGCCGGCAAGTGCAAATGCTCCTCCACAGAAATAATAAAGTATAGAAGACGTATTTCCGGGCCTGTAATGGATAGAATAGATATTCAAATAATAGTGCGGGCCGTGGCTCCAAACGAACTTATTGCCACTTCTGCCACAAACACAAACGGAGAGAGCAGTAAAAAAATCGCAGAGAGGGTTAGAACCGCCAGACACATTCAGCAACAACGCTATATCAGAAACAATGAATCTTTTCTAACCAATGCGGCCATCACTCCCTCTAAACTACCAACATACTGCAAACTACATAAAGAAGAAGCGGTGTTTATGGAGGCTGTTATCAATAAATTAAACATCAGCGCAAGAGGCTTTACAAGAGTTCTCAAAATTGCCAGAACTATTGCAGATTTAGAGGGTAGCCAAGACATTAACATCGCCCACCTTGCGGAGGCGGTCAGCCTCCGATGTCCCGAGAAAGATGAGATGATATAACACAATCTAACCAATAGAAAAAGGGCTACATATTGCGAAAATATATATCTTTGGCATCCAATTGATTTATGCTCCGTTGTAAAGCCAACCTGTTAAAGTCTGGTCTATACAGAACAAAGAGCATAATATATGAAGGCACAAGTGTTGATGCGGCCAGCGGAGGTTTTTTGTGCACCGGATTTGCCGTTAGATTAGTTAGAAGACTGTAACCGTTTGATATGTAGATTTTTATTTCTCAATAAATTATATACACATTTTTATGAAATTCAAAATGATTATACCTATTCTCTGCTTTGCCGCAGCCAGTTGCACTGGCGGCAAGGGCGAGCTTACTTCCGGAATAGACAAGGCAAACATGAATGAAAGCATTGCCCCTGGACAAGATTTTTATGAATTTGCTGCCGGTGGCTGGATGAAAGCCAATCAACTAAAACCAGAACATTCAAGTTTTGGCCAATTTAATGTTCTTGCAGAAAATACAGAACTCCAACTCAGGGCCATGTTTGAGGAATATGCCAACACCCCTCAAGAACAAGGAACCTTAGGGCAGAAAATAGGCAGCCTCTACAGAATGGCTATGGACTCCACAAAGAGAAACGAAGATGGCTATAAACCAATACTAAAAGACTTGGAATTTGTACGCAATATCTCTACTCGTGAAGATATGCAGAGAGCTACGGCAACATTAGGCAAAAAAGGTGTTGATATTTCTATGTTTGGCATATACTGCGATGCTGATTTGTCAGATGCCAGCAAAAACCTTGTGCAAACATATCAAGGCGGTTTGGGGTTAGGCAATAAAGACTATTATCTAAATGAAGACGAGGCGTCCAAAAAGGTTTTAGAGGCTTATAAGACTCTTATCAACAAGATGTTTTCAATGATTGGCTACTCAGAAGCAGAAGCAAAAACCAAAATGGAAAACATTCTATCTATAGAATACAGAATAGCAAGAGCCTCAAAATCCAGAACAGAACTTAGGGATGTTCCTAATAACTTCCACAAGATGAGCTATGCAGAGTTGAAAAATAGCTTTTCCGGAATCCTATGGGATGATCTCTTTACGGGATTGGGCTATCCTGCTTTTGAAGAAATTTCTGTTGGTCAGCCAGAACAATTGAAAGAAGTTGAAAGAATTTACAAGGAAGCACCTCTACAGGCGTTGAAAGATTATGCAGAATTTGGTGTTATCTACGGTGCTGCCAGCTCTCTCAGCGACGACTTCCGCAAAACAGCCTTTGAGTTCAGCCAAGTTCTGTCTGGAGCTCAGGAAGATAAACCAAGATGGAAAAGGGCAGTAGCTGCCGTAGATGGTGTTCTCGGAATGCCGGTAGGAAAGTTGTATGTAGAAAAGTATTTCCCAGAGAGCAGCAAACAGCGTATGCTCGCCCTTGTGAATAATCTGAAAGAAGCTTTGCGGCAAAGAGTTGAACAATTAGATTGGATGAGCGATTCTACAAAGCAACAGGCCTATGACAAGCTATCTACATTCTATGTTAAGATAGGCTATCCAGACACTTGGAGAGATTTCTCTAAACTGCAGATAAATGATTCTCTCTCTTACTATGAAAATATGTGCAACGCCTCCGAGTTTTATCTTGCAGACATGATAGAGCGTAAAGTAGGAAAGCCTGTAGATAAAACCGAATGGCTTATGACTCCTCAAACCATTAACGCATACTACAATCCTACAACCAACGAAATCTGCTTCCCTGCAGGTATTCTTCAGCCTCCTTTCTTTAATCCGGAGGCAGACGATGCTGCTAACTACGGAGCAATTGGAGTTGTTATAGGACATGAGATGAGCCATGGCTTTGATGATCAGGGAAGTTTATTCGATAAAGACGGCAATATGCACAACTGGTGGACTGCAGAAGATAAGGCAAAGTTTGATGAAAGAACTGCTGTTCTTGCAGATTATTTCTCTTCCCTGGAAGTTTTACCGGGAGTAAATATCAATGGCAAGCTCACTCTTGGAGAAAACATAGGAGATAACGGCGGCTTGAACATAGCATATCAAGCTTTCCTTAATGCCATAAAAGATAACCCATTAGAAACAAAAGACGGTTTTACTCCTGCACAGAGATTTTTTATTTCCTATGGTTTGGTATGGGCTACTAACGAAAGAGAAGAATACCTCCGCAATCAGGTACTCAACGATCCTCATTCAAATGCAAGATTTAGAGTAAATGGAGCGCTTCCTCATATAGACGCCTGGTACGAAGTATTCGGCATAAAGGAAGGCGACGCACTTTATCTCGCTCCCGAAAAGCGAGCTCGCATTTGGTAAAAAGGCAAGTTTGCCTTTTTACCATCGTTTATTTGTAAAGAAGAAACGGTGCACGTTCTTCCTTGAATACTACGATATTAGATTGCCACGAATGCTGGAGTTCTTTTGCAAGTTCTCCAGCATTACAATTTTGGCCCACAGCCTTTTCTATAATTGTTTTTCTTACATACTCTCCGCCTGTTTCAAGTTCAAACATCCGGGTAAAGAATTTATCACCCACCGAACCACAACCAATATAGGCATCTATGATATAAGTGAGATTTATTTTGCCATCGTTGATACGTTTCAGAGGTATTTCGGTAAGACTTACTCCCCTGCATTCCTTGCCCAGAAGAGGTGGATTTTTTGCACCATCTACGCTCTGTGGAGTAAATATATATTCTGCAGAAGTTCTTGCTTTTGCTCCATACGGGTTATTGTTGCCAACAGAAGTAGTGTGCATATCCGGCGAGCCATATATCTGAAACGGATAAGAGGTTCCTCGGCCAAGACTCATATGCGTGCCTTCAAAGTAACAGATTGAAGGATAAAGATATACGCTCCTCATATTTGGCAGATTAGGAGAAGGTTTTATGGGTAATCTATAATGCGAGGCATGGGTATAGTTTTGGCATTTTATTACTGTAAGACTACATTTGAGAGAAGTGTCTGGTTCCCATGTTTCAGCAGAGTTGAACCTCAGCCAACCTTTTTCGTTGGCCATATAGGCAAGTTCGCCCATTGTCATTCCATACGCCACAGGAATAGGCAAGCCGCCAACCCCGCTCTTGAATTTACGCTCCAGCATCGGACCATCTGTAAGAAAGCCTATTGGATTGGGCCTGTCTAACACTATGAAAGGAATATTGCGCTCTGCACACTTGCACATCATCTTTATCATAGTAACATAATATGTGTAGAACCTCACTCCAACATCCTGAAGATCAAATAACATCACATCAAAGCCTGCCATCATTTCATCGTCAGACATCTTTGCTCCATATAGAGAGCGTATAGGTATTCCGGTCTTTTGATCCACACTGCTGCTCACATGCTCTCCGGCATCTGCGGTTCCGCGAAAGCCATGCTCCGGACTCATCAGACACACCACATTTACTCCCAAATTCAACAGCGTATCAAGAACATGGGTATATAGCGTAATATCTGTCTCGTCCATAGCATCATAGCCGTTGCTCCTAAAATATTCCAAAGGCAACTTCTTGCCGTTTTTAAGCATAATGCCAGTCTGATTTGAAAGCAAGCATACTCTCTTGTCTTTGAGCAAAGGCACATACTCTCCCACAGAAGCTGCACCCGGCTGAATCTTGGAATCATACCTCCATGAATGTCCGGCGCACGAATCTGCAACTAAAAGAGATACAAAAAAATATACTATGCAGGCTAAGAAAGGCCAAACCCGATTGGATTTGCCATGGTAAGCAAAACTGAATATCCCTTTTCTATTCATAGCAATAAGATGGTAAAAGGTTTATATTTCTAAAAACTTTTCTCAGGAAAGAGACTCTATTACAGCTATAATCTTCTGTGTTGCTCCAAGGTTCTTTTCTACATACTCTCTACTGCTCTTGCCTCTAAAGCCACGAAGTTCATTGTCTTTCATGCAGTTATCTATAAACTGATACAATTCTGAAGCCGTGCCAATGCTGGTGGCTCCGTTACATTCTATCAGGTCTATAGCCTCCTTAAATTTTTTATAGTTAGGACCAAATGCTATAGGAACTCCATAAACCGCTGCTTCTAAAGTATTATGAATGCCAACTCCAAAACCTCCACCTATATACGCAATATCTGCATACCTGTACAAAGAAGATAATAAACCAAGACTGTCTATCACCAACACGCGCTTTTGTGTAAACAGCGATGCAGGATTTTCGCTAATAGATTCTATCTGAACCTCGTCTGCCACTTCTGAATATTTTGCAACACCGTAAGAGGAATAAACCTCCTGAACTTTAGATATTCTCTCCTTATGTATTTCATGGGGTGCCACTATCAGCCTGAGTTTGGAAAAGTTTTTAAGAACATCTGCTATCAGTTCGTCGTCTGGAAGCCACGTACTACCTGCCACAATGGTAAAAGTATCTTTTATAAAATTCTCTACTACAGTAAGAGCTTTACCCTGAGAAGCCACCTTTGCAACCCTATCGAAACGAGTGTCGCCTGCCACTATAACATTATCTGCTATGCCAATGGATTTAAGGATTTTTGCAGATGCTTCGTCCTGCACAAAAATGGTTGTAAAATGTCTCAGCATTTTTCTGAAGAATCCTCCCCACCACTGAAAAAACGATTGATACGGACGGAAAATGGCAGAAATCAGATAAAGTTCAACGCCTGCTTTCTTGGCCTGCAAAATATAGTTGCTCCAAAGATCGTACTTGGTAAATATCAGTTTCTTTGGCCGCACTGCCCGCATAACCCTCCTTGCATTAGACCTGGTATCCATAGGCAGATAAAATACCCAATCTGCTAAAGAATAGTTTTTTCTAAGTTCGTAACCACTTGGAGAAAAGAATGTAAGCAGTATTTTTATTCCCGAACGGTTACTCTTATACCACTCTATCAACGGACGCGCCTGCTCAAACTCGCCAACAGAAGAACAGTGAAAC
Source organism: Bacteroidales bacterium UBA3709 (assembly GCA_002372015.1). Classification (GTDB taxonomy): domain Bacteria; phylum Bacteroidota; class Bacteroidia; order Bacteroidales; family UBA932; genus Egerieousia. The sequence goes on from DFIA01000009.1 coordinate 21,586, forward strand.
CACACCACATCATCATTAACTTCAGAAAACGCACTTTCCATTCTCTTTACAAGATGCTTTCTCCCCACACAAAAGAGTTTAAGTTTTCTGCTAAAGAAAGAACCTATCCAAAGTACCGGCCAAGCCAGGTTGATTCCTATGTTGTAAAAAATGTTCATATTCATGCAACTTTTCTCGCCATGGCAAATCCAAGTAAACTTGTTTTTGCTCATCTGGCTTATCAAAAAGGTTCATATTCATGCAACTTTTCACTGCAACTTTTCACTGCAACTTTTCACTGCAACTTTTCTCGCCATGGCAAACTCAAGCAAGCTTGCTTTGCTCATCTGGCTTATCGAAAAGGTTTATATTCAAAATTAGTGATTTTTTTCAAATTTCAGTAAATTGCAGCCCAAGAGTAAATAGCCGGTTTTTTGCATGAAGCAGATGTTTCAAACAGCAGGTGAGTATTGCCAATTGATGGCCAGGGTGTTTCGTAGGCCGGAAAAATGGACTATCTTCTGGAGGCAGTTTTGGATTGAATCGCAAAAACTGATTATTGCTTCTATACCATTACTCATCATTATTTCTGCTTCTGTGGGAGCCGTAATCGTGATTCAAACTGCCAGTAATCTGGAAAGCCCGTTTATACCAAAGTATTATGTTGGAGTTATGGCCAGAGAAAGCCTCGTGCTCGAATTCTGCTCTACCATGATTGCCCTCATACTTGCAGGTAAGATGGGCTCCAGTATCGCTTCCGAAATAGGAAGTATGAGAATTACGGAACAAATTGATGCTATGGAAATTATGGGTGTTAATTCTGCCAATTTCTTAATTCTGCCAAAGATTTGTTCGGCTACAATCTTCAGCCCGCTCCTAATGCTGATGAGCTTTTTTATAGGACTGTGCGGTGGAGCTGTGCTAATATCTCTTACAGGAATAATAACATTAGGCCAATATGCAGACGGTCTGCAATTTGCGTTCCGTTCGTGGTATATTTTCTACAGCATGATAAAGATGGGGCTATTTTGCTTCTTGATAACTTCTTTTGCCTCTTATTACGGATACTATGCCAAAGGAGGTTCTTTAGGAGTGGGTAAATCCAGTACGCAAGCAATAGTTATCAGCAGCACACTCATTCTGATATTCGATCTTATCTTAACAAAACTTCTTTTGTAATATGATAGAGGTAAAGGGGTTAAATAAGAGCTTCAACGGGAAGCCCGTGCTGGAAAACATAAATATAAAATTCAAGCCGGGAGAATGTTCTCTTATCATAGGAGCAAGTGGTAGCGGAAAAACAGTACTGCTTAAAAATCTTGTTGGGCTATACTCTCCAGATGAAGGAGAAATATGGTACGATAGCAACAACTTCACCTCCATGGATCTTGCTCATAAAAAGGTCTTTAGAAAAGAAATGGGCATGCTTTTTCAGGAAAGTGCGCTCTTCGATTTTGCCACCGTGCAAGAAAATGTAATGTTCCCCATGGATTTCTTCACAGACTGGAGTTTTGAGCAAAAGTTAGAAAGGGTAAACTTCTGCCTTAACAGGGTAAATCTCGAAAATGTAAACAATCTTTATCCGGCACAGCTTTCCGGAGGTATGCAAAAAAGAGTTGGAATTGCACGAGCTATTGCTATGAAGCCAAAGTATCTGTTTTGCGACGAACCTAACTCCGGCTTAGATCCAACCACCTCCATTGTAATAGACAGACTTATACAAGAAATTACTACAGAGTATCAGATTACCACAGTTATAAATACTCACGATATGAACTCGGTTATGGAAATAGGAGATCATATCGGATTCATACATAAAGGGCATCTTGTTTGGGAGGGTAATAACAAGCAGATAATGGATACAGATTGCCAGCCTTTGAACGATTTTGTTTTTGCAAACAATCTTGCAAGGCAACTAAAGAAAAACTCATCTGTTTAACGAAGGTGAAAACGAACACCTGCCTGAGCCTCAAACTGCAAAGGCTGATCTGTACGAATACTGCCAGGAAGTTTTGAATCGAAATAGTACACCACATTAGGCTCTACATAAATACCAAACTTCTTGCTCTTCCCAAGCTTGTATTCAAATCCGGCTCCACCTCTAACCGAAAACTGAACGCCCTTAACATGAGAGTTGGTAGAAGTGATTTGATGACCTAAAGAGCTCATCCTGTACTTTACCAACACTCCTTTTTCTATGCTTCCGCCTGTGAGGGCATAAAAGTTCATATTATTTGTTTGGGCAAAGTTAAAATACACATTTAAAGGTATGCCTATATAATGCACTCCCTGCTTGATATCAAAGAACTGACCTCCGATAATGCCCTTATATTTACTTTGCAAATATGTATAGCTCAAGCCTGTACCTAAGGTTACCATATTGCCTACCCTATAGTTTATATTGAGGGCTATACTCAACGGAAGTGAATATTTTGTTTGAGAAATATCTTGTATCTGCGGAGTTGTTGAGTAGAAATCGTAACCCATATAAGCAGATGCTATCTGAGCCATGCTTGCAGACGGACCATCTATATTTCTTCTGCCAGAAAGATTAGAAGAAATGGCAAAGGCAAGTTTTCCAGATGAACCAACTCTGCTATAAGCTTTGAAATTAGAACTACGATTAGGCAGCTTGCCAGAAGGTGCCTTTACAGAAGGTTTTAACTGAAAATCCTCCTTAGCAGGTTCTTCTTTTTCGGTTGATTTTTGCTCCCCTACTTCTGTGCTCTGAGGAACTTCATCAACCTCCTCCGCTGTCCGCATTTGAGCCTCCTCAGAAGTACCTTGCTGGCTAAAAGCTTGTAATAACTTACTATGAGCCAGCACAGGCATCTGAGTTTCTTCTTCTCCTGCAAGAGCATCCTTCTCCCCGTTCCGGTCTGCCAACGTAGTAGTTTTTTCAATAGGTGTGTTTTCAGGCTGGAAAGGGGTTTGAGGAGAAGAAGGAGTCTTCATAAGGAATAGGGCAACAACGGCAACTGCCGCCACTGCAGCAGCAACTCCCCAATAGAAGAGCCCTCTGCTCTTTGGAGTAGCCGGCATAGATGCTGAAATAGAACCCCACAGATCGGATAACTCCTTCTGCGACAGGTTCCATTTGTTGCTCAAACCCTTGTCTAATATTTCTTTTAACTGCTTCAAGTTTGCTTATTTTATATTATTTCTTTTGTTTCAATCTCTCCTGCAACCATGCCCTCGCTCTGCTTAACTGAGATCTGCTTCCTCCTTCGCTCAAATTTAGCATTTCAGCAATTTCTTTATGAGAAAACCCCTCAATTGCATAAAGATTGAACACCGTTCTAAAACCCGCCGGCATAGACATTATAAGTTCCATTATTCTGTCTGCATCTAAGTGCGCGGTTTCTTCCTGTTCAAGTTTAAGTAACGGTTCTGCCTGTAACGCCTCATTGTCTATCTGTGCGGCCTGTCTGAGTACATCTGTTTTTCTTAAATACATCAAAGCCGCTGTTACAAATATCCGGCGTGCCCACCCTTCAAAAAAGCCATCGCCTCTGTAGTCTTCTAACTTTGCGAACAGAGTTATAAAACCGTCTTGAAGCACATCCTTAGCTTTCTCTCTGTCTCCTACATAGCGCAAACAAACAGGGAACATTTTTACAGAAAGTCTCTCAAAAAGTTCTCTCTGGGCCGCACGCTCTTGCCTCTTACAGCGTTCTACAAGGCTGATGTACGAATTAAAAATATCCCGTTTCTTATTCTTGTCTGGCATTAAGATGCAGATTTGGGTGCAAAAGTTGCAATACTAAGACAAATTTAATCAATCTATAAGTATTGCAAGATAGCTTAGCACATTATTTGCTAATTTTGCAGGAAAGGTTATGAGAAGATTTCTTATAGTAGTACATATATGCTTGTTGGTGGCATGTGCGTTTGCCCAAAGAATGCAGGCACAGGGTGTAGGAGATATTTCAAAGAGCGATTCCTGCTTGATTGAGGCTCAGATGGCCTACAACCTACGACTGGCCGGGCAAACTAAAGAGTTTTGCAATAAAGCCATTTCGTTTAATCAGAACAACGATGCGGCATACTATCTTTTGGCAAAAGTAGCATTAGTGGAAGACAACCTAAAAGAGGCCGAAAACAATCTTGCTCGCGCCCTAAGCATAGATTCCACCAACTACTATTACCTTTCTACTCTCGGAGCTGTATATATACAAACAAAAGACATACTTTCTGCCATAAAGACCTTTACTAAAATAACCGAATTGTTCCCTGCCAGAAAAGAAGCCTACTTAAATCTTGTGAACTTGTATATTCCAAGAGGACAAACCGATCAGGCCTTAGAGGTGGCCGACAGGTTAGAGAAAAAGATAGGAATAAACGAGATTTCCACCATTACCAGATTTAAGACATATTCCATGCTGAGAGATTCTCAAAGCGCCATAAAGGCACTGAAAGAAGCCGATTCTGTTATGCCCAATCCTACATACAAATCTTATTTGGGTGAGTTATACTACGACCTTGGAAAAGACTCTTTAGCCTTAGAATCCTTTAGCAATGCCCTCATAGAAGACCCCGATTATACTCCTGCCTTGTACGGCAAGATGCAGATATATGGAAAAAATAAAAACTATGCCCTATATCTAAGCTACTTAAAAACTTTCCTCGGCAAGAATAGCGAAAACTTTAACCTAAAGAAAACTCTCATTGAACAGGCTATGGCAAATCCTGTCTTTTATCAAGAATATCGCAAACAGCTGGCCGATTGTATTCTCGAAATAACCAAAGCCAACCCTTCAGACAGCTCTGCCGCAATTTCGGGAGCCATTTATTTATCTCGATTGGGAAACACCAAAGAAGCAGAAGCGGTTCTTAACAATATCTTAAAGCATTACCCGGAAGACACTACCATACACATGAATCTTGTATCTTTCTTATACGGCACTCAAAATTGGAAAAGACTCGAAGTGTTTGTGGATTCCACAATAACCCTGCTTCCAGAACTGAAACCAACGCTGTTTATGTATAAGGGCCTGTCTCAATTCCATCTGAAAAAATACGACGAGGCCATAAATACATTTCTTTCTGAAGAAAAGTTTTTGAAAAAGAACAAAGACACCCTGTCTCTTTTGCAGATATATTCCATTGTTGGAGATATGTTTCACTCCAAAAAAGACAATGCCTCCTGCTTTAAGTATTATAATAAGGCTTTGAAGCTAAATCAGAAAGAAGCCGGAGTGCTTAATAACTATGCTTGGTACCTGATAAGCAGTACACCTAAAGAACAACTCCGCAAGAAAGATTTAGACAAAGCTCTTGCTATGAGCCGTACCGCTGTAGAAGCATCGCCAGGAGAGGCTTCTTTTTTAGATACTTACGCATGGATTTTATATCTTAAAGGCGACTTTGCACAATCAAAGAAATACTTCTTGCAAGCCATTGGCTACGGAGGCGACAACAACTATGGTATTCTTGAAAGATATGCAGATCTGCTCGCCAAGCTCAAAGAAAAAGACTTAGCGACATTCTACTATAAAAAGGCTCTGCTCAAGGCAATAGAAGAGGGAGAATTAGACGCCACCGAAAATATCCAAAATAAGATGCAGAGAATACAGACAGAAGAAACTCAGTTTAATGAACAATGAAAAGGCAATATAACCATAACAGATACTCTCGTTTAAAGTGCCGGATAGTTGTTATGGCCTTTGTGCTGTTATGCTCTATGCCTGTCTCTTACGCTCAGAACAAAACAATAGACAATAAGAAAAAAGAAGCCACAAAACTTCAGGAAGACATAAAGTTTTTAGACTCCCAGATTTCTGAAACTAAACGCAAAAGACAAAATACTCTCAGCGAGCTCAAGCTCCTCAATAAAAAAGTAGATACCAGAAAAAGGCTGATAGACAAGCTTGAAGAAGATATCAGCAAACAAGGAGCAGAAATCTCAGACAAAACCAAGGCTCTGGATATTATGAAGGCCAAGTTAGACAGTCTGCGTTCTTCTTACAAAAGATTGGTTCTAAAGGCATATCGCAACAGAGACACTCGCAAATGGTTTATGTACATCATAGCAAGTAACAGTGTTGAGCAAGGGTATAGAAGATGGAGCTATCTAAAACAGTATTCTTCTTCCATAACAGAGCTTGCCAAACAGATTAAGGAAGAAAGTATAAAGATAGAAGCAGAAAGAAGCCAACTAACTCATCTTCAGGCAGAAAAAATTAAAGACCAACATAAAAAAACTGAAGAGTATAATAAGCTGAAAAAAGATCAGAACAAATCTAAGGCACAAGCTTCTGCTTTAGAGCGTCAGCAAAAAAAGTTTGCATCTGAGCTTAAACAAAAACAACAACAGGCAAACAGGCTAAACAAAGAAATTGAAAAGCTGATAGCACAAGCCATTGCTGCAGAAAGAAAGAAGGCCGCTGCATCTACTAAGGGCACAGGCTCTAAAGCATCTTCTTCAAAAATTTATACAGAAACTCCGGAAAGCGCAAAACTCAGCGGCTCTTTTGAGAGCAACAAGGGCAACCTACCTTGGCCTGTAAAAAAAGGCATAATAGTAGAAAGCTTTGGCCAACATCCTCATCCTACAATCAAGGGGGTAAAACTGCCTTTTAATAACGGCATCAATATAGCCGTACCAAATAACAGCCAGGTGTTGTCTGTGTTTGAAGGTATTGTAAAACAGATTATTGTAATTCCTGGTTACAGTAACTGCATTCTTGTTGAGCACGGCAAGTTCTTTACCTTCTACTGTAAGATAGGCAAGGTTAGCGTAAAAAGCGGACAAAAAGTCTCTGCCGGCACCTTGTTAGGTATCGTAGATAACAATCAAGAAAGTCCGGAAATTCATTTTGAACTCTGGAACGGCACTCAAAAACAGAATCCGGAAGATTGGCTGAAATAAAAATTATTTACTGCTGAACAATCCACTTAATTCTGCCTGTATAGCATCTATTATGGTGCTCAAATCTTTTGGATTATTCTGAAAATCGAGCTTATCTACATCTATTATAAGCAACTTTCCGTCTTTATACGAGGCAGACCACTCCTCATACAAATCGTTCAAGCCTTTCAGGTAATCCAAGCGAATACCTTCTTCATACTTTCTGCCCCGTTTCTGTATGTTAGCAACAAGATGCTCTATGGAAGACCTCAGATATACCATCAAATCCGGAGGACGCACCAAAGAAATCATAAGAGAAAAAAGATCTTTATAATTCTCATAATCTCTGGTATGCATCAATCCCATCTTGTGCAAATTAGGGGCAAACACGCAAGAATCTTCGTAGATAGTTCTATCTTGCACAACATTCTCTTTGGAGTTGAGTATATTCACTACTTCCTGAAATCTCTTGTTAAGAAAATATATCTGAAGGTTAAAAGACCAACGAGGCATATCGTTGTAAAAGTCTTCTAAATACGGATTATTTTCAACCGGTTCGTATTTAGCTGTCCAACCCAGATGTTTTGCCAGCAGACCTGTGAGAGTGGTTTTTCCGCTGCCTATGTTTCCTGCAATTCCAATATGCATATCCAATAATTGAAGTTTAAGCAAAAATAACAATAATCTTGTAAATTTGCTATCGGCAAAAAAGGATATGAAAGATAGTTTGCTTTATAAGGGAAGAAGGAAAATGCTGGTAGAAAAACTTGCTTTACAGGGCCATTTTTCCGATAAGGTTCTGAAAGCCATAGGTGCTGTTCCCAGACACATATTTGTTCAGGAAGGTCTGGAAGAGTTAGCTTATAAAGATATGCCTGTAGCCATAGAAGCAGACCAGACAATTTCTCAGCCATCTACCGTAGCCCTACAGACACATCTTTTAGATATAAAGTCGGGAGATAAAATTCTTGAAATTGGAACCGGCTGTGGGTATCAGTGCGCCATATTATTCTATCTCGGCGCAGAAGTTTTTTCTATAGAAAGACAACAAACTCTGTTTAGGGTAGCAGTAAAGAATTTAGAAGAAGCCGGATATATTTTTCCTGAAGAAGATCTACAGACCTCCACCACTGCAGCCATACACTCGGGAAAAATCCATCTGTTTTTGGGAGACGGATTTGCCGGCCTCGAAAAAGAAGCTCCCTTTGATGGAATTATAGTAACTTGCGGAGCTCCGTATGTACCGGAAGCACTTTTAAAACAACTTAAACCGGGAGGGCGCCTGATAATTCCGGTTAATAAAAGCCCCGAACACGTCTCAGACAGGCAGATTCTCAAAGAGATAGTTAAAACAGAAGATGGACGGTTTAAGGCAAGAGATATATTAGAGATGAGTTTTGTGCCAATGCTAAAAGGAATAAACAGAAATTTAAATATACAATGATAACAGTCAAACAATTTTATGTCAACGATTTGAGAGAGTGCTGCTACATTCTTTCAGACAGCACTAAAGAGTGTGTTATAGTAGATCCGGGATTGAGTACAGAAAAAGAAAGGGAAAGGATTGTAAAGTATATTTCCGACAATCAGCTCAAACCTGTCAAGTTGCTGTGTACTCATGGCCATTTCGACCATGTAATGGGCAACCGCTTTATTACAGATACTTACAACATACCTACCTATATACACAAAGAAGATAAAGAGTTGTTGAAATTTACAAAAGACACCAGCAAGCTATTTTCGATAGATATAGAAAATCCTTCCTTAGACACAGTAGATATTGAGGATGGGGATATAATTTCTTTTGGAGAATCTACGCTTACAGCTATTTCAACTCCGGGGCACACTTGGGGAAGCATCTGCTTTTATGCTCCCGCAGAAAAAATATGTCTTACAGGCGACACTATGTTTGCCGGCAACTGCGGAAGAACAGACCTGCCGGAAGGAAACAACGAGGCTATGTGCAATTCTTTAGTTAAGAAACTTGCAACAACTATATGCCCCGAATGTACCATTTATGCCGGGCACGGTCCTAATTCTACAATGCAGGAAGAGTTAGCTCACAATCCCTACCTTAGAGCAGAAACCTGGCTGAGATTCAATATATAAGAATCTATGAACGATATTCAGGTTATAGGAGCAAAAGAGCATAATTTAAAAGGGATAGATGTAACTATTCCTCGGGGAAAATTTATAGTCATCACTGGTTTAAGCGGTAGCGGAAAATCTTCTCTGGCATTCAATACCATATATGCGGAGGGACAGAGAAGATATATGGAAACTCTTTCCGCCTACGCAAGGCAATTCATAGGCATATTGGAACGGCCAAATGTAGAAAGCATTACCGGCTTGAGCCCGATAATTGCAATAGAGCAAAAAACTACCGGCAGCAACCCAAGATCAACAGTTGGTACCATTACCGAGATTTATGACTTTCTCAGGCTATTATATGCACGAGCTGCTTATGCCTATTCTCCTGTAACCGGCAAGCAACTGATAAAATACACCGCAGAGCAAATCACGAATCTTATTGTAGAGGAGTTTGAAAAGGAAAGATGTTATCTGCTCTCTCCTCTTGTCATAGGCAGAAAAGGACACTATAAAGAACTATTCGACAGCTTGCTAAAGAAAGGATTCACGCAAATAAGGATAGATGGACAGATAAAAGAATTGGCCGATGTTAAGCCTTTAGACAGATACAAAATTCATTTCATAGAGCTTGTTGTAGATAAAATTATTCCCACAAAAGAGGAATACAAAAGAATATACTCTTCCGTAAGTACTGCTCTCGAAAGAGGAAAAGGAACCGTTGCGGTTGTTAGGCAAGGAGATGAGAACGGAAATCTGAAATTCTTCTCTATGCACTTAATGGACCCAGATACAGGAGAAGCTCTTCAGGAGCCTGCCCCTTTCACTTTCTCCTTTAACTCTCCACAAGGAGCATGTCCTACCTGCAAAGGCTTAGGCTACATTGCAAGGATAGATATGGATAGGATAATTCCCGATTTTACCAAATCTATCAATGCCGGAGGAATCATACCAATAGGCAAGTACAGAGATTCTGATACCTTCCGCATTTTGGAAAGCATGGCAAAAAAATATGGATTCTCCCTCAATGCCCAAATCAAAACTCTCGGAGAAGATATTCTGAATATGATTCTCTACGGAACCCAAGAATTATTCAGGGTTAATTTAGAAGATGGCACCATGCTGGCAGCATTCCCAGGAGTAGTTACTAAAATGCAGCAGGCAGAAGATGAGGAAGACGATTCCGCCAAAGACTCTCTGAAAGACAAGTATATAGAAGAAGTAGTCTGTCCCGAATGCCACGGCGCAAGGTTGAAGAAAGAAGCTCTCTGCTTTCAGATAGACAAAAAAAATATTGCGGAGGTAGCAGCCTTGGATATAGCCACTCTCAAAGATTGGGTGGCAAACCTGCCAAACATACTGGATGCAAGGCAAAAGCAAATAGCCAGAGATATTATTAAAGAATTAAACGACAGAATCGGGTTTCTCAGTGCCGTAGGTTTAGATTATCTTTCTCTCAACAGAGCTACCGCCACCCTCAGCGGTGGAGAAAGCCAGAGAATCAGGCTCGCCACTCAAATAGGCAGCAAATTGGTGAATGTTCTCTACATTCTCGATGAGCCAAGTATTGGCCTGCACCAAAGAGATAACAAGAAACTGATAGATTCCCTTAAAAAGCTCCGAGATGAGGGGAACTCTGTAATGGTGGTTGAACACGATTTAGATACAATGCTCAGCTGCGATTATCTTATAGACTTAGGCCCCGGCGCCGGTAAGGATGGAGGAAGATTATTGTTTAACCTGCCTCCTGCCGACTTAAAGAAGATACCTCTATCCAAGATTCGTAAAATGAACAGTTTAACAGCTGAGTATATACGAGGTATCAGACAGATAGAAATTCCACAGAACAGGCGAGGCGGCAATGGTAAATATCTCACACTAAAAGGGGCTTGCGGCAACAATCTGAAAAAAGTAAATCTCAAACTTCCGCTCGGTTGTCTGGTAGGAATTAGCGGGGTTAGCGGTAGCGGAAAATCGTCGCTGATAAACCAGACCCTTACTCCTATACTTACGCACTATTTCTATCGCTCCTCTGCAAGGCCACTTCCTTACACTTCTGTAGAAGGGTTGGAAAATTTAGACAAGGTAATTGTTGTAGATCAGGCCCCGATAGGAAGAACTCCTCGCTCAAACCCAGCTACTTACGTTAATGTTTTTTCTGATATTCGTAAATTGTTTGAAAAAACTCCCGATGCTCAGATCAGAGGTTTTAAAGCTGGCAGATTCTCCTTTAACATTAAGGGCGGCAGATGCGAAAAATGCCGAGGGGCGGGAGTAGAAACTATTCAGATGCATTATCTGCCAAGTGTGTATGTTACTTGCAAAGACTGCCAAGGCAAAAGATATAATGCAGAAACTCTCGAAGTTAAATACAAGGGCAAAAACATTTATGATGTGCTGGATATGACCATAGCAGAGGCTGCTGAGTTTTTCTCTCACATACCATCTATTTATATAAAATTAAAAGCTATGGTAGATGTAGGGCTCGGATATATCAAGCTTGGTCAGCCTTCTACAACATTAAGTGGCGGAGAAAGCCAGAGAGTAAAACTTGCGGCAGAATTATCGAGAAAAGAAACCGGCAGTTCCATTTTCCTGTTAGACGAACCTACCACCGGCCTACATTTTGAAGACATAAAAGTTCTCCTTGGTGTACTGCAAAAAATTGTGGATAAGGGCAATACCGTTGTGGTTATTGAGCACAACCTCGATGTGTTAAAAAGCGTGGATTACATGATAGACATGGGCCCGGAAGGAGGACAGGGAGGGGGACAGATAATAGCAGAAGGCACGCCGGAAAAGTTAGCTGCAAATCCAAAGAGTGTAACCGGCAAATACTTGAAAGACTGCATGAAAATGAATAAATATTAAATATACCATGACAAAAATCAGAATATATTGCACCAACAACAAAGAGTACTACGAAGTAGATGCCGGTACAACATTAAAAGACCTTTTGACCCAAGTTAAGCACAACTGGAACAATATGGAGGTATTGGCGGCCTATGTTAATCATAGTCTGAAAGAATTGGGGTTCCAGCTCTATCTTGCATCCACTATTCATTTTCTGACATACAACGACGATGATGGCAGAAGATGCTATCATAGGTCTCTTAATTTCCTCTGTCAGAAAGCTATCTACGATCTCTTCCCAAACAGAGTTCTTTCTTTTGACTATAATCTGCCAAACGGACATTATGGAGAACTCAAGCAAAAAGACAACTTCTCAAAAACAATTCCAATGACGGCAGAAGAGGTGATGATGGTCAGGAAAAAAATGCAAGATTTGGTAAAACAAGATCTTCCATTTATAAAAACAAAAAGAACCAATGCAGAAGCTGTAAGACTATTCAAATCCAGAGGCCAAAATTCAAAAGCCCTACTCACAGAAAGCGAGGGAGAATTTTTTATAACCGTTTACTACATGGATGGATATGGAGATTGCTTTTATGGGCCAATGGTGTACTCCACCGGTTGCTTAGACAGGTGGAGCATATCGCTGTACAGCGAGGGTTTTTGTCTTCAGGCTCCGGAAATAAAACCGCCATACGGCCTACCAGAACAGAAGTACCAGAAAAAACTTGCAGAGATTTTTGAAGAAAACAGCAATTGGTGCGATGTGGTGGGTGTGAGAGACATAGCCACTGTGAACAAGGCTATTGGTTTGGGGTATGGCAAAATTATGATTTCTGTATCAGAGGCTCTGCACGAACGCAAATATGCCATGATTGCAGATATGATTGCACACAGAAAAGAGAAAGTAAAACTTGTACTCATATCAGGCCCGTCTTCCAGTGGCAAAACCACCACATCCAAAAGAATAGCCCTGCAGATGAAAGTGCTCGGGCTAAATCCCATAGTAATAGCCATGGACGATTACTTTGTAAATCGCGAGCTTACACCTAAAGACGAGAACGGAGAGTACGACTTTGAATCTGTATATGCTCTCAATCTTGAGCTTCTCAACGATCATCTGAACAAGCTGTTTCAAGGAAAAGAAGTTACCCTGCCAAGATTCGATTTTGGTACGGGGAAGAGCTCTCTTACCGGTGCCACTATCAGGATGAAAGAGGGAGATGTTCTACTTATGGAAGGCATACATGCACTCAATCCGGTGCTTACAGAAAAAATAGACAATTCGCTCAAATTTAAGGTATATGCATCTGCGCTCACCTCACTTTCAATAGATGAAAACAATCATATTTCCACAACGGATTGCCGCAAGCTACGCAGAATGGTAAGAGATTTCAAGTTTAGAGGATATAGTGCAGAAGAAACAATTAACAGATGGCCAAGTGTTGTTAGGGGAGAGAGAACAAATATATTTACATTTCAGGAAAATGCAGATATAATGTTCAATTCCTCACTACTTTACGAACTGCCGCTGCTAAAGTATTTTGCAGAACCGCTGTTAAGAAGAATATCGCCAATGAGCCCGGCTTATGCAGAAAGTTTGAGACTTCTGAATTTCCTCAGCAGAATAGTAGCCCTCACACCGGAAGAGCAACAAGCCATTCCGCCTACCTCTGTAATGAGAGAATTTATAGGAGGAAGCTCCTTTATCTATTGATGCTGTTCTCTGATTTTAACGGCATTATCCGTTTAGGATGATGCCTGTTTTTTTAATTATCTCAATGTTTACGTTTGGATCTGCTTTTAGAGCTCGGCGCAGCTTGTCTATCTGCACATCCAAATTATGGGATATGCTGTCGTTGTTATAATCGCCCCAGATAGTTGCTTGTATTTTTTTGCGATCTACACATTTCCCCATTTCGCGACACAACATTTCCAGAACCTTTGCCCCTGTTGGGGTTATACGTATCTGAGTGTTTGAGCCCTCTCCTTCCATTATTTCCAAGCATCTGGAGGCTGTATCAAACTTAAACCTTCCTATTCTATAGCTGTTTTCGGATTGAGTTCCTATGCCCTTGTGTTGCAACAAAGAGCGTATGTTTAGGTCTAACTGCCGCACATTAAAAGGCTTCTTCAAATACATATTAGCTCCACTCTGTTTGAGAAACTCCATTTTGCCTGTAAGCACAATAATAGGCACATCGTTCTTTGATGCCCTTATCTGCTCTATCATAGCATTGCCATCCATACCCTCTCCCATTTCAAGATCTGTAACTATTACATCTGGCCTAAATATGGCAACCGCTTTAAGGCCTTCCGTTCCATCTGCTGCAATTTCTACAATGTATTCAGACTCCTGGCCGGCAGTCTTCTTTAACAGAGTTCTCTTTATAAGAAAACTGAGATTAGTATCGTCTTCTACTATTAACAGCCTTATCATATTTATGTATCTAACTATGCCTTACTCTTGAATTTCATATTGCCGGTGAGAAGGGAATCCAAGAAAAACTTCTGTAAACACCCCCTCCTTACTCTCTATCTTTATATAACCTCCAAAAAATTTCATAAGTTGGTACACATAATTCAGTCCTATTCCATGACCGGATATTCCAACGGTATTTTCTCCTCTCTCAAATTTACGCAGCAGTCTTTTTGGAGCATCTGCACAAAAGCCTATACCGTTATCTCTTATTCGGAGTTCCGTTATCTTTCCTTTTTTTACGCTCCTAACCGATATGCTTACCTCTTCTTTAGAGTATTTTATTGAATTATCTATTATATTATCAACTATTTCTGTCAGATACATCAAATCTGCTATAAGCCACTTCTCCTGAGATAAATCTGCAGAAAAAGAAATTTTCTTCTGCTTCTTACTCTCCCGTTTTGCCCCACTGCCAGAGGGTGGATAAAGTGTTTGCAACTTACTTTTTACACTGCTGAAAAATTGCTCCAAATCTATCTTCTCATACACAAACTTCAGCTTTTTATTATCCACTTTGGCCACATTTATAACCTTTTCGCAAATACGATTAAGACGATTACATTCTTCTTCTAAAATCTTGAGCTGCTCAACCGTATCCGGATCTGATGCTATGGCTGCATTTTCCTTAAAATCTTCTGCTATTATCATGATAGAAGACAATGGTGTTTTCATATCGTGAATCATTGCATAGGTATGATCTTTACGGAGATTATTTATAAAAGTAGCCTTGTTTAATGTGCGTATTACCTTGTAAAGACAGTAAATAACAAATAAAACTATCAATACAGAAAATATTATAAATGCGTTCAGAGAGGGCAGAATGGCCTTGTAAGGATTGGTAATTACCGCAGCTATACCCTTCGACAGGTCTGAAGATACTGGTATTATATGCGTTGTAAGGCTCGAAAAAGACATCCTTTCTGCAGAAGGTTCTGAGAGAAAATCTTCGGCTGTGCGAAAAATGGTGGTATCGTTACAAGTCTCTATTATCCTAAAACTCAGCGCTTGTAGCCCCTCTTCTTCCAAACCAAGGGCAAACAGCATGGCAAGCGTGTCTGTATTCAGAGTGCTTCCCCTTGCTTCCAAAACACTTTGTACTGTCATCAGAGTAGCACGGTCAGCCTCTCCAAACCTCATCATGGCCTCTTCTTCTACAGCAGTTCTAAAGCGCTCATCTACTACAGAATACAGATTACTTTCAAGGGAAAAGTAAACTCTCTCCAACAACAGATATTGCAGAGGCAGCAAAGCTACCGCCGCCAGCAAAGCCAATATCTTGAAATACCACTTCATTCTATACAGAAGAAACTATTTCATCCACCCCATTCCTTATAGTGTTCCAACAATCGCCACTCATTTTTGTACCTACAATTTCAACCACTTTGGAGGAAACAAAAGAACCTATCTTACCACAAATTTCTATAGGCAAGTTGCGGGCATATCCATACAAAAAGCCGGAAGCAAATAAATCTCCCGCGCCAGTTGCATCCACCTTATTAGCCGGATATGGCTGTATCTTATACTTTTTACCAGCACTTCCCACATACGAGCCATGGGGCCCTATTTTTACAATACCCACCTTGCATATAGCGCACAAAGCATCTAAGGCTTCTTCTGGTGGAAGATGTGTAAAAGCCTTTGCTTCTGTTTCGTTGGCAAAAACAATATCTACATATTCTTCAACCACCTTGTGCAAAAAATCGAAGTTGCTTTCCACTACATTATAACTTGCCAAATCTAAAGAAATAGTCTGGCCGAGTTTCTTACCTATTTCTACCGCTCGCAAAACAAGGTCTTGATTTTGAACAAGATAACCCTCTATATGCAGTATGTCGTATCCTTTGAAAGTATCTTCTTTAAGATCTTGGGCACACAATTCCAAAGCTGCCCCCATATAATCCGCAAATGTTCGTTCGGCGTTGGGCGGTGTTATAAAAACAATAGCTCTTCCACTTGAATCTTTACCTATTAGCAACATCGGACATATTCCAACCTGCTCCTGTCCCATACGGAAAAGTCGCCCTATTTCATCGTCTCCAACTTTTCCGATAAAACCACTTTTCATATTAAGATTGGCACAGCCGGCTATCGTATTTGCCGCACTACCTCCCGGAACTACTTCTATATTACAATCTTTTATTTCTGCCCATATAGTTGCGGCTGTTGCGCTGTCTATCCACTGCATACTACCAACAGGAAGCTTATATCGCTTTAGTATTGTATCGTCTGGCATAACTGCCAAAACATCCGTTAGTGCATTGCCTATACCTATTATCGACTTCATCGTAGCTGTCTTAAAGATTTGCTCATTTACAAAGGTATCATTTATTTTGCGTAAATTTGTTTTGTTTCTAAAAAAAGAGTTATGCATCATAGAAAAACCGAAAGGTTTTCTGCAAAACATATTATTACATACGGCCTTATGCTGGTTCTTGCGCTGGTTCTTTTGTATTTCAGCTTTAAAGAAATCAGTTGGCACGAACTGCAGCAAGCTCTCAAAGAATGTAAATGGGGTTGGATTGTTTTGGCTGTAGTATTAGGATTTCTTGAATTTGTAGCAAGAGGGGCAAGATGGAATCTACTGCTCAGACAAATAGATAAAGATTCTTCTGTGTCGGCTTCGTATCATGGAGTAACTATCGGTAATTTGGCAAACTTTGCCTTTCCAAGAATAGGAGAATTTGTAAGATGCGGCATAGTTTCCACTCTAAAAAAGAAGACAACCTTTGAAGGAGCCTTAGGTACTGTAGTTGTAGAAAGAGCTTGGGATTTATTATGCCTAATAATCGCAGCTTTGGTATTCGCCCTCGCATACTGGAAGCAATTCGGTCATTTCTTCAAAACCCAAATGATAGACCCAGCATCCGGAAAGTTTACTTCCATATCATTGATACTCATAGCGGCAGCTATTCTGTTATTTATCATTGCTTTAATTGTATTCTTTGCAACAAAAGGCAAGTTATCTAAAACAAAAATCGGCTCAAAAATCGTGAGTTTTATTTCAAATATGTGGAATGGTATAAAGGCTGCCCTAAAACTCAAAAACAAGTGGCAGTTTTTATTCTATACCTTTTTTCTGTGGTTCTGCTTTCTGGCAACCAGTATGTGCACAATAGAAGCTTTCTCTGCTCTCTCCGGGCTTGGGTGGAAAGATGCTCTATTTCTCATGATTGTTGGAAGTTTTGGCTGGGTTGTGCCTGTTCAGGGAGGAATTGGAGCCTATCACTTTATAATAGCATTGGCGGTATCTCAGTTCTACGGGGTACAATGGAGCGATGGAGTAATATACGCAACTATCAGCCACGAATCTCAAGTTTTTGCAATGCTTGTATGTGGAGTTATATCAATTATATACTACACCTTTCAAAAGAGAAGGCTTGTACAACAACTACCTTATTCTAAGGCAAAATGAATTTCAGATTTTCTTTAAAACTTTTTGTTTGCCGAATATTCTGCCGCTAATTTTACAAGATGCTGAAAAATAGGCAAAAAAGTGTGGTTGCCAGCATACACAAATCCTTCTGGATGGAACTGCACTCCAAACGATTTTCCGTCTGCACTTTCTATAGCCTCTACTACTCCGTCCGCAGTGCGTGCAGTAACTTTATATCCGGGGGCCACCTTGCCCACCGCCTGATGATGAAAAGAATTTACAGCTATCTTCTCTGTTTTCAAAAGATCGGCAAGAAGAGAACCTTTTTCAATTGTTATCGTATGACTCCCATAAGAACGAGGAGCTTTCTGCCTATGCTGCACAGCATCTTTTACTGTAGAAGGAATATCCTGTATCAAATCTCCTCCCATGGCAATGTTAAGCCCTTGCTCACCACGGCATATACCAAGTAGCGGAATCCCTCGCTGTACAGCCTTGCGTATTAGCGTAATATCATATACATCTCTATCCGGCACAACATCTTCTAAAAAACGGTTCGGCTCCTGATTAAAAAGCAGAGGGCTGAAGTCTTCTCCACCGGTCATAACAAGTCCGTCTATAATATCTAAATACTCATCAATAACCGCTTCCGAAGTAGTAGCTGGAATTATAAACGGAATTCCTCCAGCCTTTCTGATACTCATTATATAAGTCATGGTAACTTTTGCTGTGCTCCCATCAATAGTGCAAGACACCCCGATTACCGGCTTTTTCTTTTGAGCCTGTAACGAGCTTGGCATAGCAAGCAGTAACACCATTGCAGCAAAAACAAAAAGTACTTTTGTAAAAACTCTTTTCATAACTATATTTTATATTGAATTCATATATGTTTTTGTTATATTAACAAAGATAACCTAATTATATGATACTTTACTGTGGATAGTATATTTTTTTTCTGCCGATTTTTATTACAAATGGATTAAATTTGTTGGAAAAGAAATCTTATGGCAAAGATTAAAAAAGCGTTTTTCTGTTCAAACTGCGGCTACGAAAGTCCTAAGTGGTTAGGACAATGCCCTGCTTGCGGCCAGTGGAATACCATGATTGAAGAGGTGATCAGCCGCTCTGAAAGTCCCACAAAAAGTTATCTCGCTACCGCAATAAATGCAAGCCCACTTAAACTGTCTGAAATAGAATCCAGCGGAAGAGAAGAGAGAATTATATTGTCTTCTTATGCTAATGGTACAGAGGCAGAGTCTCATACACACAGCAATAATCTGAGCGAGTTAGACAGGATACTTGGCGGAGGTATAGTAAAGGGTTCATTGGTTCTGATAGGAGGAGAACCGGGCATCGGAAAATCTACACTGAGTTTGCAGATTCCCCTCTCTAATCCAAATTTTAAAACTCTCTATGTTTCAGGAGAAGAGAGCGCACGCCAGATAAAACTGAGGGCCGAAAGACTTAACGGAACATACAACAACTGCTACATTCTTCCAGAAACTTCACTCAACAATATAATAGAACAAGCTAAGAAGATTTCTCCAGAACTAATAATAATAGACTCCATACAAACCATATATTCAACAGCAGTAGAATCTTCTGCCGGAAGTGTGTCTCAAGTAAAAGAATGTGCTGTTTCGTTACTCAGGTTTGCTAAAGACACCAACACCCCGATAATAATTATAGGCCACATCACCAAAGACGGCACCATAGCAGGCCCTAAAGTATTAGAACACATAGTAGATGTTGTTCTTCAGTTTGAGGGGGATACACGACACTCTTTCCGCATACTCAGAAGCATTAAAAACCGTTTTGGAGCATCTGCCGAACTTGCAGTTTATGAAATGACAAGCACGGGGCTGAGAGAAGTGCTCAATCCAAGCGAAATGTTTATATCTACCCACCAAGAGAACCTGAGCGGAAGTGCCGTTGCTGCCATGTTAGATGGCACACGCCCTTTTCTGATTGAAGCACAGGCTCTTGTAAGTACAGCTGCCTATGGCACACCGCAGCGCTCTGCCACTGGTTTTGATGTGAGAAGATTGAATATGTTACTGGCTGTATTGGAAAAAAGAGTGGGCTTTAAAATAGGTGCTAAAGATGTATTCTTAAATATAGCAGGGGGGATAAAAGTGGCTGATCCGGCATGTGATTTGGCTATTATAATAAGCATACTCTCTTCTAACTTCGATGTTGCAGTAAACCAGAAATATACATTTGCGGCAGAGGTGGGTTTAAGTGGAGAGATACGCCCCGTATCTCAGATAGAAAAACGTATAGCCGAAGCCGAAAAATTAGGATTCGAGAGAATCTACATATCGTCATATAGCCAAAAAGAAGAAAAGCAATACAAGAAAATCAAAGTCATCCGTGCCGCTTCCGTGCCTCAAATTGTTAGAGATATCTTTCAAGAATGATACGCCCTCACAAAACGATTATGCCGGGCTATATCTTTTATAATACTGATATTCTGAAAGTTCTTCTCTACTAACATCTGCTGCACCTGCTCTGCAAAAAGAGGATTGATTTCAAAATAAAGTTTGCCGCCAGGGTACAAAAGGCTTTGCGCCATATCGGCTATATTGCGATAAAAAAGCAACGGATCTGTATCTGACACAAACAAGGCAACCGCAGGTTCAAAATCCAACACGTTTTTGTGCATAAGAATCTTCTCCGATTCGACTATGTAGGGAGGATTAGATACCATTACATTAACCTTTCCTATAAAAGATTTAAGCGCAGAAAAAAACTGATAAGAGGCATTCTCAACGGCCTCACCATCAGAAGAATGCACTTTATCTATACTGTTATGTACTTTCTGCAACACATCGTAACGCAGAAACACCGGCCAGCGTCTGCTAAACAAAACGCCCTGATTTTTAGCATATTGAATAGCCGTTTCCGAAATATCACACCCGTATGTTTCTAACATACGATACAAGATTTCAGGCCTTGACAATATACCAGATTCCGATAACTCAGAGATTTGCTCCTTCAAAAAATTATATATAAGCTTGTGGAGGCTCCAGGCTATACAACCACTGCCGGTGCAAACATCAAATATCTTAAATGGTTGCAGTATGCCGCCCGAAATACCACCGCCCAAGGCTCGCAAAGCAGAAAATTCTTTCTTTATATCTGAATATATGATATTTACGAGTTCCTCTGTTTCTGGTCTGGGAATAAGAACTCCGGGGCCAACACTAAATTTTTCTCCACAGAAATATTCAAATCCAGATATGTATTGAATAGGCTCTCCTCTTTCTAATCTTAACAGTACATCAGTAGGACTAATCGTTCTTTGCCTATGTATTTTTGCACAAGACTGTCCTAAAGAACCACCGCAAGCCAAAGAATCTGAAAGATATACAGATATAATTTCTGCTTCCGGACAAGTCAGCTGCCTAATTTTAGAAATACCGAAAATATCTTCAAGAGCCCTGCGGGCAAGCGCAATAATCTCCTCTGGAGGATATAAAGGTACAAGTTTCTTTTTGCACTCGGCTACAAACTCTTGTACTGTCATATTACTAAGTTGAATGTTGCTGCCTATACGCAATGAGTGTTGCTACTTCTGACAGTGGACATTGTTTATCCCAAGCAAGGTATAGATGCTTAGGCTAATTAAAGCCTTTTAAGCTGCACTGTAAAGTGGCGCATCAGAGGGGCTTCCCACTCAATAGCTACTCCTCTGGTAATACTCTCACGCCTGTCGTAAACATTTTTTAAAGCAGCTGCTATAACCTTCATGTGGTTGTCTGTATATACTCGCCTCGGTATTGCAAGACGCAGCAGATCAAGCCCTCCAAAGCGATTCTCACGAGTAACAGGGTCGCGGTCTGCCAGCATATAACCAATTTCACAAGCCCGGATTCCTGCCTCTAAATAAAGCTCGCAAGTGAGCGTTTGTGCCGGAAACTCTTCCTTTGGAATCTCCGGCAACACCTTGTCTGCATCAACAAAAATAGCGTGACCGCCGGCTGGTCTCTGATAAGGAATACCGTATTCGTCCAAAAGATTTGCCAGATACTGTACCTGATGTATTCTGGTTTGCAGCATATCAAATTCAGTATTCTCGTCTAACCCTTGCGCCAGAGCATTAAGGTCTCTTCCGTTCATTCCACCATAAGTTACATACCCTTCAAACGGAATACAGAAAAGCTTTGCACCCTCATACCATTCTTTGTTGTTGGTGCCTATAAATCCACCCATATTCACTATCCCGTCTTTTTTTGCAGACATTGTCATTGCATCCACATCGGTGTACATTTCAAGCGCAATTTCCTTGATAGTCTTGTCGGCATATCCTTCTTCTCTGGTCTTAATGAAGTATGCGTTTTCTGCAAACCGGGCAGAATCCATAACAACCGGCACTCCGTATTTGTGGCAAAGTGCACAGGTTTCTTTTATGTTTTTCATAGAAACCGGCTGGCCGCCCACTGTATTATTGGTTACGGTAAGCACCATAAACGGCACGTTACCTTTATTCTCAATCAACACTTTCTCAAGCTTTTCTAAAGATACATTGCCTTTGAACGGAACCTCTTTCTGAGTATCCTTGGCATCGTCGCAGGTTACATCTATAGCCTTAGCCTTGCGGCTTTCTATATGGCCCTTGGTAGTATCGAAATGAGCGTTGCCCGGAATCACGTTTCCTTCCCTTACTAAATAAGAAAAGAGAACATTTTCTGCAGCTCTTCCCTGGTGAGTAGGTATCACATATTTCATCCCGAAAATTTTCTTCACCATTGCCTCAAACTTGTAGAAAGAAGTTGCACCGGCATAGCTTTCATCGCCGAGCATGAGCTCTGCCCACTGACGATCGCTCATG
The DNA here is from genome assembly GCA_002372015.1 of Bacteroidales bacterium UBA3709. Classification (GTDB taxonomy): domain Bacteria; phylum Bacteroidota; class Bacteroidia; order Bacteroidales; family UBA932; genus Egerieousia. Next base: position 44,045 of record DFIA01000009.1, read on the forward strand.
GCTCCCGTACCACTATCTGTAAGAAGGTCTATATAAACCTGTTCAGCTTTAAGTTGAAAAACATTATAATGAGCCTGAGCCAACCATTCTTGTCTTTCTTTCAAAGAAGAGCGGCGCATGGGCTCCACCATTTTTATTTTCCACGATTCTGCAAAAGGTAATTCCATTGTATTGTATGTTTATCTGTTTATATTTAATCTCGGTTAAGTTTATCTTTAGCCTCTGTTTAACTCATACATGAGGCTTCGTCTATAAGGCTGGATATAAAATCTTTAAAAGAAAATCCGGCAGCCCTCAGCATATTTGGAACAAGGCTCATTTTTGTCATACCGGGAACTGTGTTTACTTCAAGGAAATAAATTTCTTCCGCCTCTGTAACTATATAGTCCATTCTAACAATGCCTCGGCACCCCATATAAGTGTATATGCGCTCCGTAAGATTCTGTATTTTGGCACTCAACTGCTCGCTTATGTTGGCAGGGCATATTTCCTGACTTTCTCCAAGATATTTTGCCTTATAATCAAAGAATTCCCTTTCTGTAACTATCTCTGTTACCGGAAGAGAATGAATCCTGCCCTGAAATTTGAAAACCCCGCAAGTAAACTCTCTGCCCTTTACCGCAGCCTCAGCCAAAATGGTATCGCACTCCTTAAATGCATTTTCTATAGCTAAGCCAAGTTCGTCTTCTGCCTTAACTTTAGTTACTCCAAAGCTACTGCCGCCAACGGTAGGTTTAACAAACATAGGCACGCCAACCTGTCTAACTATTTCTCTGTGAGAATAAGGAGCATCGCTACGTATAAAAATATCAGCCGCCATCTTTACCCCGGCAAAGTCCAAAAACCTCTTGCAAGAATGTTTGTCAAATGTTATCGCCGAAACAAAAGAAGAACAAGTGGTAAAAGGAATGTGCTGCATTTCCAGATAACCTTGCAGCAGACCATTCTCTCCTGGTGTTCCATGAACCATTATAAGAGCAACGTCAAAATATTCCTCATTGCCTGTTAATGGATTATGATAACAAAAGCCATTTTTGTTAACCACAGAACATCCTTTGTGTTCGAGCACTTGCTCAAGTGTTGTTGTTTCGGGCGGCAAGACAAACCACTCTGTTCCTTCTATGAAAACAAGCAACGGACTGTATTTGGTGCGGTCTATGTTATCTGCTACATTTAAGGCCGAATGAACACTCACTTGCCGCTCAGACGAATCGCCTCCGCATATAATTGCTATATTCTTCTTTTGCATTCTCTAACGTTAAACTTTTATGCTTTTTCTTTGCAGCTTACAACTAAAGTTGCATTAATTTTCTTCTATAAAATTGTCTGCATCAACTCCGGTATCGTTGGTCTGGGCTGGTGTTACGCAATCAAGACTATAGCCCTGAGGTTTAATAAAGCGGTCGTCTTTAGAAACATTGATAGAAGGATCGTCTAAAACCTTTTTCATAAACAGTGCCCAAATAGGCAAGGCTACACTGGAACCCTGCCCCATACCAGTATATCTGAAATGTACCTGACGGTCTTCCGCTCCAACCCATACTCCCACGGTAAGCCTTGGAACATAGCCTATAAACCAGCCATCTGAGTTGTTGTTGGTGGTACCCGTTTTACCTGCAATTTCTCCTCCCGTTATATACCTCCTAATTCTGGCACCGGTTCCTGCATCAACAACGCTTCGCATCATACCTACCATTGTATAGGCAGTGTTGGCACCTATGGCTTCGCGCTTTCTGGAGGCGAAATTTGTTAATACCCTGCCGTTTTTGTCTTCTATTCTCAATACATACAGAGGCTCTACATATACTCCCTGGCTTGGGAAGGTGTTATATGCGCTTACCATTTGATATACAGGAACGTCTGCACTGCCTACACACAACGAATGAACCGGTTCCAAATAACACTTTATCCCCATATTATGAGCCATCTGAACTAAAGCTTCCGGCCCAAACTGCTTCATCAGATACGCAGAAATGTTATTGTTTGAAGTAGTAAGCCCCCATTTGAGAGTTACGGTAGCTCCATTGCCGCCGCCTTTAGGTGTCCACACCGTATTTCCTGTAACAAAAGACTGAGGAAGATTTACAGCCACATCACAAGGCGTATAACCCTCCTGCATAGCAAGAGTATATAAAAACGGCTTAAAAGTAGAACCTACCTGCCTTTGACCCTGCATAACCTGATCATATTTGAAATAGTTATAGTTAGCTCCCCCTACATAAGCCCGTACATAACCCGACTCCGGCTCCATAGCCATAAGTCCGGTTCTTAGGAAAGACTTAAAATAACGTATCGAATCGTCTGGAGTCATAGTGGTATCTATATAGCCTTTCTTGTTCCACGCAAACACTCTCATCTTGGTTTTTACATCAAAACTCTTCTCTATTTCGGCATCGCTGAAACCAGCCTCTTTCATATTCTTATAACGGTCTGACCAGCGGCGTGCCCGTTTCATAAGAGACTCTATTACATTCTTAGGAGTGTCGTCTGCAAACGGAAAGTTCTTACGGTATTTCAGATCGTCTTTAAAAAGTGGCTGCAAGTATTTAAGATGCTCAACCGCCGCCTGCTCTGCATATCGCTGCATTTTTGCATTCAGAGGAGTTATAATCTTTAGCCCGTCTTTTTCCAATACATATTTTTCTCCATTCGGCTTAACGTTTTTATTCAGCCAACCATATAGAGGGTTCTCCTTCCACGAAATAGAATCTTGCTGATAATCATAGTGGTTTGCATACGCAGAACGCTTTGGCTCTGAGGCGCTCATTATCCGCTTTAACATATCTCTGAAATAAGGAGCCTGACCGTTGGATAGGTCTATATCTTTTCTAGAAGCGAGTTCTATAGGCAGTTGTACTATGGAATCGTACTGGCTATCTGTTAGATAACCATATTTATTCATTTGCTTTAACACATGATTACGCCTTTGCAGGGCAAGTTCCGGATTGCGCACAGGATTGTATTTGGTTGGTTTATTTACCATACCTACAAGCAGGGCTGCCTCTTCTACATTCAAATCTTTGGGAAGCTTGCCAAAAAAAGAAGATGAGGCACTCTTTATGCCATAGGCATTGCTGCCAAAAAACACTGCATCCAAGTACATACTCATTATCTCTTCCTTGGTATAACTCCGCTCCAGCTTTATGGCTGTAATCCACTCCTTAAACTTGATTTTAATCATAGAGAACAACTTAGCCCCCGGTATTTTAGACTGCACCCGTTCTCTTGGGAAAAGACTTTTTGCAAGCTGCTGGCTAAGCGTACTACCTCCACCACCGCTCGCCCGATTTCCAAGCATAAGGCTCTTTACCACCACCCTCACCAAACTCCTTCCATCTATTCCGCTATGGTCAAAAAATCTGGCATCTTCTGTTGCTATAAGCGCATTTTTCAGATTCGGCGACAACTCCTCATAGCTTGAGTAGGATCTATTCTCCACATGATAGGTGTTCAGAAGTGTACCATCATCTGCAATAATCTGCGTAGCAAGGTTGCTTTGCGGATCTTCTAACTCTTCAAACGAAGGAATATCTGCAAACATCCAAACCAGCAGTAAAGATATAAGTATAACGATTATTGGGCTGAATACCATAAGCCACAGCCACTTAATAAAGCGTTTTCGGTTTTTTATCTTCATCTTTCAAAGCATTATGGAAACAAAAATACAAATAAAAATTTGGAATGAATGGGAGTTATTAATTTACTTTGCACGTCTTAAAAAATTCAAATGTGGGGATTATGGGAGATAAACTCGTTATAGTAGAGTCTCCGGCTAAGGCCAAGACTATCGAAAAATTTTTGGGAAAAGGTTATACGGTCAAATCCAGTTTCGGGCATATCTGCGATTTGCCAAAGACAGCTTTGGGTATAGACATAGAAAACGGCTTTAAGCCAAAGTATCAAGTGCCTGCAGACAAAAAAAAGATAGTTGCAGAACTAAAAGCTTTGGCTGCAAAAGCAGAAACAATATACCTGGCCTCCGATGAAGACCGCGAAGGAGAGGCCATAGCCTGGCATCTGCAAAACAAGTTGGACTTAGACCCTAAGAAAACTCAACGAATTGTTTTTCATGAGATTACAAAAGACGCTATACTCAATGCCGTTCAAAATCCACGGAATGTAGATGAAAACCTTGTTAATGCCCAACAAGCCAGAAGGGTTTTAGATAGAATTGTGGGTTTTGAAATTTCGCCCATACTTTGGAGAAAAGTTGGTAAGGGGCTGTCTGCCGGAAGAGTACAGTCTGTGGCTGTAAGGCTGATAGTAGATAGAGAAAGAGAAATACAGCAGTTCCAATCATCTCCTTTTTTCAGAATTACAGGCCTGTTCCATCCTGAATCTCACAACCAAAATGTTAAGTTGAATGCCGTGCTGGAGCAACGCTTCCAATCTCAGGAAGAGGCCACTTCTTTTCTTGAATTGTGCAATAGCGGTTGCCGTTTCTCCATAGCTTCTATAGAGAAGAAAGAGATTAGCCGTTGCCCGGCCCCTCCTTTTACCACCTCCGCCCTCCAGCAAGAAGCCAGCAGAAAACTCGGCTTTTCTGTGTCGCAAACAATGCGTATTGCTCAAAAGCTTTACGAGAGTGGACTGATAACCTACATGAGAACAGACTCTACCAATCTGTCTTCTCTTGCTATAAATACAATAAAGCAGGCTATTATAGAAAATTACGGAGAACAGTACTCCAAAGTAAGACAATTCCACACCCACAGCAAGGGGGCACAAGAGGCACATGAGGCCATTCGCCCAACCTATGCCGCCAACAAGACTATAGAAGGTACTCCGGCAGAAAAGAAGCTATACGAACTAATCTGGAAGAGAGCTGTGGCCTCGCAGATGGCCGATGCCAAACTCGAAAAAACAACAATTTCCATAGAGGCAGACAAATTTAAACAAAGGTTTGTTTGCGAAGGCGAGCACATTTTGTCGGACGGTTTCCTACGCCTGTACATCGAGGGTAAAGACGACGAACCAGAGGAAGAAGAAAAGAATCAGCTTATTCCTACCTTAGAGATTGGAGAAGCTATGGAAGCCCTGCAAATAGAGGCTTTGCAGAAGTTTACAGCCAAGCCGCCACGCTATTCAGAAGCTTCTTTAGTAAAGAAAATGGAAGAGCTCGGCATAGGAAGGCCAAGTACATATTCTCCAACCATTACAACAATAACCAGCAAGAGAGGTTATGTGCTCATAGACTCAAGGCCAGGAGTAAAGAAAGATGCAATTAAGCTCACTCTTACTAATCCAAAGACGGAAGCCGGTATAGGAAAAATTGCTGTAACAACCGTAAGCGAAACCATAGGAGCCGAAAAGAAAAAGCTCTTTCCACAAGATATGGGTACGGTAGTAACACGCTATCTGGAAGATAATTTCAAAGAAATTATGGACTACGGCTTTACAGCCAAAATAGAAGAAGACTTTGACAAAATAGCAGAAGGAAAACTAAATTGGATTTCGCTTATGTCTTCTTTCTATTCTCCTTTCCATCAGGTAGTAGAACACCAGAATCAAGAGCACACCCATGTAAACTTTGAAAGAGAGTTAGGATTAGATCCAAAAGACGGCAAAGTGATTTCTGTGAGATTGGGCAAGTATGGCCCACTCGCTCAAAAAGGAAGTTCAGACGACCCTCAAAAACAATTTGCATCGTTAAGAAAAGATCAGTCTATAGAAACAATAACCTTGGAAGAGGCTGTCAAACTTTTTGAACTGCCAAGGTTTGTAGGCACTCACGATGGCAAAGAAATTACCAGTGCAATAGGACGCTATGGCGCATATATCAAATACGATGGCAAGTTCTTTTCACTTACAAAAGAACAAGATCCATATACTATTGATTTAGAGCAAGCTCTTATGCTTATACAGGCAAAACAGCAAGCTGCAGAAAAGAGCCTGATAAAAGAATTTGCACAGGAGGATATCCAGATTATAAACGGACGATACGGGCCTTATCTCAAACACGCCGGAGGAAACTATAAAATTCCAAAAGGTAAGGTAGCAGAAGAGCTCACCATAGAAGACTGTAAAACTATAATAGACAGTTCAGAAGCCACTAACAGCAAAAAGAAACATGGAAAAGAACTTGGTAAAAGCCGCATATAAGAAATTGCATCTGATTTCTCCAAATATGGAGAGAGTAAAAATTTCTACCATAAACGAATATCTTACCACTCTTAGAAAGAAAAGCACAACCAAATCTAATATACTATCACACATTGTTTTGTGCAACGAAAAGTTTCCAGATCTAACTGCTCTCAATATAGGCAAGAACTTCTCGGCTGCAATTATAGGCTCAGGAGCAGGTCTTCCGGCTTCTCTTGTAGAGAACATCAGAAAGCAGAAGAATTTTTCACTAATCGGTGCTCAAAAATATCTGTTCCCTCCGCAAAAAGAAGCTCTGCTCAACAGCGCCGGTTTTGGAACCATTCATCTTGGAGAGTTTAGAGACAACATGGCCTCGGTAGAACCACTGCTGCGGAATGTTAAGTATGTTTTTCTCGATATGACAAGTGTAAAACACTCCGATTATCCATGGGAAGGTAACACAAATCCAAACGGTTTCTTTGCCAACGAGATTTGCCAAATTGCTCGGTTTATAGGGTTCTCTTGCGATTTGAAAGCAGTGTTTGTTTATGGCTTGCCAAAGAGCAAATGCCCTCAGGTGTGCGCCAATCTTGCCGCGCAGGTAGCATGGCATATAGCAGATGCTGTAGCTAACAACATAAAGGAAGATCCGGCAAAAGAAAGAAAGAAAGGCAAACTGCCTAATCAGTTTGAACACAGAATTATAGACTTTTGCTCCCACGGCGATACGCTCACTTTTATAACCAGCGTAGCCACAGGACGATGGTGGATAGAAGTGCCGATTATAAAGAAGAACACAACAGAACTCATGCCTTGTACAGAAGAAGATTATCATACTGCGGCAGAGGGGCAAGTACCTATGAGATGGCTATATTATTACAATAAGCTTAACAATTTGTAACATTTTTGGCGATTCCTCTTAATTATTCTATTTTTGCCATGTATAGATAATGTGCTTAATCCTTAAAAAATGGCAAAGTATCAGATAGACGATACCGATCAGAAAATTCTTTCTGCCTTGGTTAAAAATGCAAGAACCCCTTTCTTAGAAATAGCTCGCGAATGTGGGGTTAGCGGTGCTGCTATTCATCAGAGATTCAAGAAGATGGAATCTTTAGGCATTATCACCGGTTCCAGATTGTTGGTAAAACCCTCCACAATAGGACTCGATGTTTGTGCTTTTGTAGAGGTTAATCTTTCTCCTGTAAACAAGTATCCGGAAGTAATTGAAGCTCTCAGAAAAATTCCCGAGGTAGTGGAGTGTCATTTTGTAACCGGCCGCCACACTTTACTGCTCAAGATGTATTGCTTTAACCACGATCATCTTTTGGATATTCTAATCAATACAATACAGAACATCCCAAGTGTTCAAGACACAGAAACTTTGGTTTCGTTAGACCAGGCAATAGAACGCCAGGTGTGGGTTAAAGACCATCCAGAAGAAAAAGGTTATCACAGAAAACAGAAAAAAGCCTACAAGAAAAAATCCTAATCAGAAGGCAACAGCAGGCGAGCAAAGTTTAGATCGTCTTTAGTCGTAATTTTAAGATTGAACTTGCTCCCTTCTATGGTATCAAAGCTGTATCCGCTATTCTCCATTACAGTAGCATCGTCTGTAAATAACGGAGAATAGGGTTTTTCGTATGCTGCTTTCAGACGGGTTGAATCAAAAACCTGCGGAGTTTGCACCAGCATGTAGTTTTCTCGGATTACTGGCTGGGAAGATATTTGATTGCCGTTACTGTCGTACTTGCGTTCACGCATAGATTCAACAACCGGAATTACAGGAATAACTCCGGCACAACGGCTATCCAAAGGATAGTTAAGTAACTCCATAAGTAACTCCTTGGGTACTATTGGACGCACTCCATCGTGAACAGCTACTATAGCTCCGTTTGGAATAACTTCCAAAGCCGCTCTAACAGAATGGAACCTTGTAATACCTCCAGGCACTATGGTGTGCGGAAAAACAAGATTATGGGTGTTATAAAAATCTTTCCATAAATCTATGTGAGAAGGAGGTAGAACAAGCACTATTGCTATCTCTATATCTAAAGAGGTAAACAACTCTATTGTTCTCAAGAGTATGGGTTTGCCATCCAAGTCCAAAAACTGTTTTGGCACTTTGGATTTCATCCTCTTACCCACACCTCCGGCCGTGATTACCGCATAACGCTTCATTCTTTGAATTTTTAATGAGACAAAATTATAAAATATTTGACCTAATTTTTTAATTTTGTAGGTAGTCTAATTTTGATGCGTTGTGAAAAGAGTAAGAAAAGCCCTGATTTCGGTCTATGAAAAAGACGGAGTCGTAGATATAGCAAAACTTTTGAAGGAAGGAGGAGTAGAAATTCTTTCCACAGGAGGCACCGCAGATTTTTTACAGGAAAACGGCATAGACGTAGTGAAAGTAGAAGATTTAACCCACTATCCGTCTATACTTGGAGGTAGGGTAAAAACTCTCCACCCTACTATATTCGGAGGCATTTTAGGCCGGAGAGACAACCCTTCAGATTTGGAAGACTTTTCTACCTATGCCATATCTCCTATTGATTTAGTTATAGTTGATTTATACCCGTTTGAAGAATATGTGGCCAATAATGCGCCACATCAGCAGATAATAGAAAAGATAGATATTGGAGGAATTTCTCTCATAAGAGCTGCCGCCAAAAATTATGCAGATGTTGCCATTGTTCCTTCAAGAGAACAATATCCATTCATAGCAAGATGCCTTAGAGAAAACGAGTGTTCAACAACACTCGAACAGAGAGAATATCTTGCAACTGCCGCATTTGCAGTATCTTCTGCATACGACAGTGCCATTCTCAGCTACTTTAACAGAAAGATAAAGATTCCAGCCTTTAACAAGATTGAGGTAAATGCCCGTCTATTGCGCTACGGAGAAAATCCACATCAGAAAGGCTTTTATTTTGGCAATAAAAAATCTCTGCCAGAGCAACTTCACGGCAAAGAACTATCATACAATAACCTTCTCGATGTAGAAGCTGCAATAGAGTTGATTTCAGACTTTTCCGAACCTACAGCGGCCATCGTAAAGCACAACAATGCCTGCGGATGTGCAAGCAGCAATACAGCTTTGGAGGCCTGGGAAAAAGCCTTGGAAGGCGATCCGGTTTCGGCTTTTGGAGGAATCATTGTTATCAATTCACCTGTAGAAAAAGAGTTGGCAGAGCAAATGAACAAGATTTTCTTTGAGGTGTGCATAGCTCCTGCCTATTCTTCAGAAGCTTTAGATATTCTGAAATCTAAGAAAAACAGAATAATCCTTGTAAACAACAACATAGACCTACCTTCTGAAAAATTCCGTTCTCTATTGGGTGGTGTTTTAGTACAAGAAAGAGATTCTTATACCGAAAGCGAATCAGACTTAAACGTATGTACTTCAACCTCACCAGATAAGAACAAGATACAAGATTTATTGTTTGCAAACAAAATTGTAAAACACTCTAAATCTAATGCCATTGTTATTGCAAAAAACAAACAACTCATAGGTAGCGGAATTGGGCAAACTTCCAGAGTAGATGCCTTAAAGCAGGCAATTACCAAAGCCAAGTCTTTTGGGTTTGATACCAATGGGGCAGTAATGGCCTCAGATGCCTTCTTCCCTTTCAAAGACTGCGTAGAAATAGCTGCTGCAAATGGCATTAAAGATGTTATTCAACCGGGTGGTTCCATAAGAGACAACGAAAGCATAGATTACTGCAACAATAATGGTATTGCAATGATTATGACCGGTATTCGGCATTTCAAACACTAAAAAGATTAAACTGCAAAAAATTATATACTATATGGCACTTTCATTTTTAACTCAGGAACTTGCAATAGACCTTGGAACGGCAAACACCGTTATATTCATGAAAGATAGAATAGTGGTTGACGAGCCATCCATTATTGCAATAGATATGAACACAAAGAAACCTATGGCAATAGGTAAGCAAGCAAGGTTAATGCACGAGAAGACAAACCCTAATATCAAGACTATTAGGCCAATGAAAGATGGTGTTATTGCAGATTTTGAGGCCGCAGAACACATGATTAGAGGTTTGATAAAGATGATAAACAATAAAAGAGCATCCTTTTTTACCCCTAACCTAAGAATAGTTATTGCCATTCCGAGTGGCAGTACAGAGGTAGAAACCAGAGCAGTGAGAGAAGCCGCCGAACATTCCGGAGGAAGAGATGTGCATATAATCTTAGAGCCTATGGCTGCCGCCATTGGAATTGGATTAGACGTAGAAGAGCCTGCAGGCCACATGGTTGTAGATATAGGGGGAGGAACTACAGAATGTGCCGTTATTTCTTTGGGAGGAATTGTGTGGAACGAGAGTCTAAAGGTAGCAGGAGATATTTTCACCTCCGATATACAGCAATATCTTAGGCAGCAATACAATATCAGAGTGGGTGAAATTACCGCAGAAAAAATAAAGATAGCTGTAGGAGCTGCTATTCCGGAACTGGAAACTCCACCTGAGCCATACATTGCAAAAGGCCCTAATCTAATGACCGCCTATCCTGTTGAGGTGGCTGTAACTTCCATGGAAATAGCACATTGCTTAGACAAGTCTTTAGCTAAGATAGAAACTATGATTGTTAAAGTTCTAGAACAAACTCCACCTGAGTTGTACGCAGATATAGTAAAAGAAGGCATCTATCTTAGCGGAGGAGGTTCTCTCATCAGAGGCTTAGACAAGAGGCTTTCAGACAAGTTAAAAATACCTTTCCATGTTGCAGAAGATCCGCTAAGAGCAGTTGCAAGGGGTGCCAATACAGCACTCAAGAATTTAAGCAAGCGTCGTTTTCTGCCATATCTGATGAGATAAAAGAGAATGAAGCTTCCTCCTCTGATTTACAACTCGATAGGAAAGTTTTTCTTCTTTGTTCTTCTGGAAACAGTATGTGTGCTGTTAATTATCAACAACAGCATTGTACAGAAATACAGAATAATGGAGGGAGTAAGACAGGTACAGTCTTTTTTTTGGAGCAATAGCACGGCCATAAAAAACTACACAAAGTTACGCCGCATCAACAAGGAGTTAGTTGAAGAAAACTCCAGACTACTCCAACAAAATGCGTTTTATAAAGATTATATCTCGCATGAACAGGGAACTGTAAAACTTGAAGAAGTTTCTGCCCAGCTCAAAGCAAACATGGGCAATTCTCGCTTCAACAATTACTCTTTTACCTTAGCCAAGGTTATAAAGAACACCCTAAATTCTTCCCACAACTATCTTATAATAGACAAGGGTAAGCAAGATGGTATAACAGAAGACCTTGGAGTAATTACTCCAAGCGGTATTGTAGGAATAGTGAGGGCTACAGGAGAAAGATTTTGCTATGTAATGTCTTTTTTGAACTCACAACAGAGCATTAGCGCCAAAATAGGGAAAGACGAGTTACTTGGAACTCTGAAATGGGAAGGCAAAAACATACGCACAGCTCATCTCACAGAAGTAGCTCTAAGCGCACAGATAACAAAGGGTGATACTGTTTATACCAGCGGAAACTCTTCCTTCTTTCCTTCGGATATTCCGGTAGGAGAAGCTGTTTCTACTTCTATAGTAGATGGAGCACACCAAAAAATTGAAGTAAAGCTTTTTCAAGACTTTGCTAATTTAAGCTATGTTATAATTGTTAAGAATAACAATAAGAGAGAAATAGACTCTCTATCTGCCATAAAACCGGTATCAACATCTAAGAAATGAGTTGGGTTAAGTACATAACAGGGGTGGTTGTCATACTGATTCTGCAATTGCTGTTCAGTGAATTTCTCAATCTATGGCCAATGCTCTACATAGTTGTTATACCATTGGTTATTATCTTGCTGCCGGCAGATACAAGCACATATCTTCTCATGGTAGCAGGCTTTGGCATAGGTCTGCTTACAGACGCTCTGGCAGATGGAATTTTAGGCTTAAACGCAGCTTGCTGCACTCTGCTTGGAGCAGTAAAACCCTTGATTATAAAGCCTATGAGAAAATACAATATGCAGTCTGAAGATTTTGATATAAACAACGGAGCCTTCAGACAAGAAAACCTGATTATTCTACTCATAGCATCTTACTTAGTGTTCTTCGTTCCCTATGTACTTATAGACGGCGCCGGAGCAAGTGGGTTTATTTATATTGTTCTAAGAATTCTGATTAATGTAGCCATTAATGTAGTGTTGGCCTATCTTCTTCTTAAATTATGGATAAGAAGATTCTTTTAATATCTGGAATTATTGTTATTGCAATATGCCTAACTATCAGGCTATTCTATCTTCAAATAGTAGATAGCCGGTATAAGATAAATGCAGAAAACAATGCTTTGTCGTACCAAACCAAGTATCCGGCAAGAGGAGAAATCAAAGACCGAAACGGAAATACTCTGGTGGGAAACAAAACCACGTACGACATTATGATAACTCCTATAGACGTTAAAGAATTTGATACAATAGATTTTTGCAATACTTTTCACTTAGATTACCAGACTCTTGTAAAAAAGTTGGAGAATTATCGCCAGAATAGAAGAAAAATTGGATATCAAACTTTTACTCTCATAAAACAGGTTTCTGCAAAAGATTATAACCTCTTTGCCGAAAAGGCATATAAGTTTCCGGGCTTTTATGCTATAAGCAGAACAGCAAGAATATACCCATACCAAGCCGGTGCCAGCCTCTACGGATATATCAACGAAGCAGATTCTGCCTATTTAGCCAAGCATTCCGAATATAAAAGAGGAGATTATGTAGGAATTACCGGGTTAGAGCGGTCTTACGAAGATGTGCTATGTGGAAAAAAAGGCTACAACATTATGGTAAGAGATGTTCATAACAGAGTTAGGCAAAGTTTTAGACATGGAGAGTTAGATGTAGAAGCCGTTCCGGGCAAAGACCTGATAGCCAGTATAGATGGTCCGCTACAGCAATATGGAGAAAAGCTTATGTCTAATAAAGTTGGGAGCATTGTAGCCATAGAACCTTCTACCGGAGAAATACTATGTATTGTATCGGCTCCCGGGCTAAGTGTAGAAGATCTGTCTAATATAAGGCAAGAATATTCGCGAATAGCCGCAGATCCATATAAGCCTATGTTTAACAGGGCTGTAATGAGTGCCTACCCTCCAGGCAGTGTTTTTAAGACAGTAAACGCCCTGATAGCTCAACAGAATGGAGTGATAACTCCGCAAACTAAATTTTCTTGTGCCAGAGGATTTTTCTATTCTGGAGGAAAAATGGGTTGCCACGGACACCGTACTCCTTTGGATTTGAAAGAATCTATAATGATGAGCTGCAATGCCTATTATGCAAATGTTTTTAGAGCCATTATGAGAGACCCTGCCCATCAGCCAATAGCCAATGCATTTGAGCATTGGAAAGAGCAGGTTATCAAGTTTGGTTTTGGGGTTAAGTTAGGCAGCGATTTTCCTGCGGAGTTGCAAGGCACCCTTCCTTCTATCAAAACATACGACAGAATACACGGGCAAGGCAGATGGAATGCCTTTAACATTCTCTCACTTGCCATAGGACAGGGAGAGGTTGGGGCAACTCCACTCCAGATTGCAAATTTGGCTGCAATTATAGCAAACAGAGGATATTATATTATACCTCACCTCATCAAAAATCCTCCCGATTCTGCTCGCAGAGCCAAGTACACACAAAAGCACTGGGTTGATGTAGATGCCCAACATTTTGAACCTGTAGTACAAGGAATGTATCTCGCAGTTAATGCCCCTCAGGGAGCCGGAGGAACAGCTCGCAGAGCCTTTATAAACGATATAGAAGTATGCGGAAAAACCGGTACAGCCCAGAATCCTCATGGTAAAGACCACTCGGTGTTTATGTGTTTTGCTCCAAAAGACAATCCTAAAATAGCCGTTTGCGTATATTTGGAAAATTCCGGAGCAGGCGGTACTTGGGCAGCTCCGGTGGCTTCTCTTGTAGTAGAAAAGTATCTTAAAGGAGAGGTTAGCAGAAAAGATGTAGAACAGGCAGTAATACATCAGAATCTCAAGGTATTTGTGCCTATTAAAGCAAAAAGAAGATGACACAGTTGTACTACACCGGCGGTTCCAATGGGCGAAAGGTAGATTTCGGCCTGTTGCTCTCATATCTGTTTCTGGTGTTGTATGGTTGGCTAAACATATACTCTGCCGTTTATTCAGACGAGCACTCTTTTATTTTAGATTTCAGCCAAAGATATGGGCTCCAATTCGTTTGGGTAGTGTTGTCTGTAATTGTTGCCATTTTTTTGCTCTATATAATAAATCCAAGAAGTCTGCCGCCTTTAACGCCTCTTATGTATGTGGTAATGCTGATAATGCTGGCCGCCGTTATATTTGTAGGAAAGGAGGTAAATGGCTCAAAGAGCTGGTTCTTTATCGGCTCGTTTGGATTACAACCGGCCGAATTTTCTAAGATTACAACCGCCCTATTGCTCTCCTACGTAATGAGTAAGTATGGGTTTTCTCTTTCTAACAGAAAAGATGCCATTAGAAGCGCTCTGGTGGTTATTGCTCCCATTATGCTTATACTATTAGAAAAAGAAACCGGCAGCGCCCTTGTTTACATAGGCCTTATTCTCGTCTTCTACATGGAAGGGCTTAGCGGATGGTTTATTATATTCGGACTCGGCATTATTGCCATATTTGTGGCAACTATTGCCGGCTCCCCTTTGCTGTCTGTAATATGCACCTTGGCTGCCGGCTGCCTGATACGGTTTGTGGCAGCAAGAAAAACAAACTGGTTCTTATCGGCCATAGCAGTAATTGTGCTTATGGGCTTTATTCCACGATTAGCAGAAATACCCGCATTAGAATTTTTAAAAATCTTCAAACCAGAAATTTGGGCAATACTTCTTTTTATACCACATTCTGTATTATGGCTTAGAGATCTGATTCTAAGAAAAGATTTCAGAGGAGGAGGTTACCTTTTTCTCTCAATCGTGCTGGGAATTATCATGGTATTTTCTGTAAACTTTATCTTTGACAAAGTGCTGCAACCTCATCAAAAAGCCAGAATAGAGAATTTGATGGGCATTACAGAAGATCTCAGAGGCATTGGCTATAATGTACATCAATCTAAAATAGCCATAGGCAGTGGCGGTTTTCTTGGCAAAGGTTTTTTGAACGGAACTCAAACCAAGTACAATTTTGTACCGGAACAGAGTACAGACTTTATCTTCTGCACAGTTGGAGAAGAATGGGGTTTCTTGGGCTGTATCGTTTTGTTGGGGGTCTATATTTTTATGATTATCCGCATTATCCTGCTTGCATCAAAGAATCACGATACCTTTTCCAGAATATATGGCTATTGCGTAGCTTCTATCTTTTTGATGCACGTTGTAATAAATATAGGAATGACAATCGGCCTGCTGCCGGTGATAGGCATACCCCTGCCTTTCCTCAGCTACGGAGGATCCAGCATGATGAGCTTTACCATCCTGCTGTTTATATTTATAAGATTAGATATGGAGCGAAGAAATAAAAACGCCCCTGTTGCCTAATCCTCAACTCTTGCCAGAATCATTGTGCTGTTATGCCCGCCAAATCCAAATGTGTTTGTAAGGGCAATCTTAACATCTCTCTTCTGAGCTTTATTAAAAGTAAGGTTCAGTTTTGGGTCTATTTCCGGATCGTCTGTAAAATGGTTGATTGTAGGCGGAATTATCCCGCTGTTTATAGCATGGATACAAGCCATAGCCTCTATCACACCGGCAGCCCCCAGAAGGTGCCCGGTCATAGACTTTGTAGAAGAAATATTTATGTTATATACGGCATCTCCAAATACATCCTTTATAGCCTTCAGTTCTGCTATATCTCCAAGATGAGTAGATGTGCCGTGCACGTTTATATAGTCAACCTCTTCTGGTTTTACGCCGGCTCTTTTAAGAGCTATTGTCATTGCAGCCCTTGCTCCAAGACCTTCTGGATGAGGTGCTGTAATATGATATGCATCTGCACTTATGCCGCTGCCTTTAAGTTCTGCATAAATCTTTGCTCCGCGAGCCTTGGCATGTTCATACTCTTCTAAAACCAAGATGCCCGCTCCCTCTCCTAAAACAAATCCGTCTCTGTCTTTATCAAATGGGCGAGAAGCTGTCTTAGGATCATCGTTTCTTGTAGAGAGAGCCTTTGCAGAATTAAAACCGCCCACTCCCGGTATGGTTATAGCCGCCTCCGCTCCTCCGGTTATTATCATATCTGCCTCGTCTAACAATATCATATCATACGCACTGTGTATTGCGTGCGAAGAAGAGGCACAGGCAGATACGGTTGCAAAGTTAGGGCCCATAAAACCGTATTTTATAGACACAAAACCTGCCGCAATGTCTGCTATCATTTTAGGGATGAGAAAAGGGTTAAAACGAGGTTTGTTTCCATTATTAACAAAGTCTGATACCTCGGCTGTCATTGTTTCTATGCCGCCTACACCGGAACCGATTATAACTCCTACTCTGGATTTATCTATCTTTTCCAAATCTAAAGCCGCATCGGCAATGGCTTGGTCAGAAGCCACTACAGCAAACTGACAATACAAATCCATCTTGCGCGCTTCTTTTCTGTCTATATACTGAAGCGGGTCAAAATCTTTTACCTCGCAGGCAAACTTTGTTACAAATTCAGAAGCATCGAATCTTGTAATGGGACCGGCCCCACTAACTCCGTTATCCAAGGCGTTGAAATACTCTTCAACCGTTTTCCCTAACGGGTTAAGTGTTCCAAGTCCGGTAATTACCACTCTCCTCTTTTCCATATATAATTCGTTTGATTAGTAAAAAAAGGGGGAAACCCTTTGTTTAAGACTCAAGGTTTCCCCTTAATAAGCTATTGGAGCCTATTTTTTCTGGGCTTCAATATATTTTACTGCATCGCCTACAGTAGCTATCTTCTGTGCTTCTTCTTCTGGAATCTGAATCTCAAAAGCCTTCTCAAATTCCATTATCAGCTCAACTGTGTCAAGAGAATCAGCACCAAGATCCTTTGTAAAGGAAGCCTCTGGAGTAATTTCAGACTCGTCAGCACCCAACTTCTCAACAATGATTTCCTTAACTTTAGAAGTAATGTCTGCCATGATTAAAATTTTTAGTTAATAATAAGTTTACAATTTTAGTAGCGTGCAAATATAAACATTTTTTCTTAATGAGTATATTTGCCCATACCGCAAGGGCACGGGCTCTGTGTAAGCAAAACAAGTGCCAGTTTGGTTTTATTAACATTAATGTTGTTATTTTCACATGTTTAGGATAGCTATCTTTGCCTCAGGCAGCGGCACCAACGCAGAAAACCTCATACGCCACTTTAATTTTAACAACAGCCACACGGCTAAGGTAGAACTTGTTGTATGCAACAGACAAGAAGCTTTTGTTCTTACCAGGGCTGCTAATCTAAAAGTGCCGGCAATTGTATTAAAGAAGAGCCAACTTTGCTTAACAGACAACCAACACCATCCGAATATAATCGAAGTTCTGAAAGAAAAGAACATAGATATCATACTACTTGCAGGATACCTACTCCAAATACCTAAGGAGCTAATAGAGCTATACCCAGGCAGAATCATAAATATCCACCCTGCCCTTCTGCCAAACTATGGCGGAAAAGGCATGTACGGAGAAAGGGTACACAAAGCCGTGTTGGAAGATATGCATACATACATTGCCCTGCACCCCAACCAACCTAAAGACTTCTATAGCGGCATCACCATACACATAGTGGATGAACAAATGGATCATGGCAAGATTATATTCCAGTCTAAATTCATACTCAGCCCTACAGAAACTTTAGAATCGCTGGAGGAGAAAATACATATAAGAGAACAGGCAGACTATCCTAATGTTGTGGAAGCCTACCTGAAAACTCTCTAAATAATCAATCTTAAAAATAACTTCTGCTCTATTTTTGGTAAGCAGCCAAGCCTTTCTTCAGAAACTCTATATAGTTGTCTATATTAAGATTATAGCCCATTGGCTCAACTAAAGGCTTGCCCTCCGAATCCAGAACTAAATAAAAAGGCTGGGCGTTGGCATTAAACTTCTCCATCACAAATCTGGAATTTATCTTGCCCATCCCCTTTAAGACCTTTCCGTCTGGCAGAGTAAGATAATCTTCCGGCATTACTTCCATCTTGTCGTCGCCATATAGAGAACAAATCACAAAATCGTTCCTTAGCATCTCCAAAACCTTAGGGTCGCTCCATACACGGGCTTCCATCTCGCGACAATTTACACAGCCATGTCCGGTAAAATCGAAGAATACCGGCTTTCCTTGTTCCTTTGAAGCCTTTAGGGCCTCATCAAATGTAAAATAGCCAATAAGGCCATGAGGCAAATGGAGCTTATCAGAATACTTGCGGTCTGCAGAATTAACCGCATGTGCAGAAGAAGAAGATTGTGGCAGATGGTAAGTACCTGCCCCCGACCCACTCGTGTGTGTAACTACAAAATCCTGTGTTTGAATTGGAGGCAGATAGCCACTCAAAGCCTTTAGAGGAGCTCCCCACATTCCAGGTATCATATACACCATAAACGCAAAGCATATTATACCCAAGAAAAGCCTTCCAACACCAACATAATCGCTTGGAGAATCGTACTTAAACCTTAGCTTACCAATAAGATACATGCCTAAAAGACCGGCTATAACAATCCAGAAAGCAAGATAAACCTCCCTGTCTAACAAACCCCAGTGATATGTCTGGTCTGCTACAGACAAAAACTTCATTCCAAGTGCCAACTCTATAAAGCCCAACACAACCTTAACACTGTTTAGCCAGCCTCCGCTCTTAGGCAGTTTCTTCAACAAAGAAGGGGCAAAGGCAAAAATCGTGAAAGGTATGGCAAATACTATAGAAAATACCAGCATTACTATTATAGGAGTCATTATCTCTCCCTGCATACTCTTGATAATGGCAGAGCCAACAATAGGTCCTGTGCAAGAAAACGATACCAACACCAAGGTAAGAGCCATAAAAAATACTCCGATAATACCTCCTTTGCTCGATTTGCTGTCTGCCTTATTTACAACGCTGCTTGGCATGGTTATCTCAAATGCGCCAAAGAAACTCAATGCAAAAACAACAAAAATCAAGAAGAATATTATATTTATCCAGCTGGTAGCTAACCAGTTGAAAATATCGGATGCCATGCTACCACCTATCATATAGGTAAGCAGTATTATTATAGCTATTGGCAAAGTATAAATAAGCACTATACAGATTCCATACAAAGAAGCCAAAAAGCGGCCCTTTGTTGGAGCCTTCTCGTTCTGTTTAAGAAAAAACGATACAGTCATTGGTATCATTGGAAAAACGCATGGAGTAAGCAAAGCCACAAGCCCCCAAGCCATAGCTTCAAGAATAAAACCCCATATTGAATTATCAGCCGCATCTTTCTCGGCTTGGATTATGGTTTCGGCCTCTCCCGCCGGAACCGTAAGGCTAAGTGTAACATCCTGAGGAGCAACACAGCTACCCTCTGTACAAGCCTGCCATTCTACAAGCACACTTATCTTAGTTGCCGAGCGTGCCTTTATCTTTTGCGCAATAATATCAGAATCTTCTATAAGGTCTATCTCCATTCCAAAAGTCTTATCCATTACCCGCTTTCCCCCTTGCTTAACATAAGGTTCTCCTATTAGCTCCACTCCTTCTCCCGATACGGTAAGCAATGTTGGATTAGGGCCGCCATCGTAAGGGCCAAGCCCGTAAGTATGCCAGTCCTTTTCTATTTTTGCAACAACCTGAACCTCAAACACCCCCGGTTCTACTTCCACTATAGACGCTTGCCATTGAACAGGCTCTCCTACATCAAATTGCGCAAAAGAAAATACACTCGTAAACAACAATACACATAAAAGGATAAGCTTTCTCATATCTGATAGTTCTACTAAATACTTTTAATTCGGATGCAAAAATAAAAAGTGGGAGCTACAAAAGCAACTCCCACCCACAACTAATCAAAAAAAGAATCTATGAACACATGATTAGTTGTATAATTATTTTCTTAGACTAAGTATGGAAGAAAAGGTAAAATATCCGTTAGAAATAAATACACCTTTTCGATAAGCCAAATGAGCAAAAACAAGCTTGCTTGAGTTTGCCATGGCAGTGAAAAGTTGCAGTGAAAAGTTGCGGTAAAACGAACGTAATTTAGATGCGTAAAATATATATAATTAAAAAGTGCTCGGGACGGGAATCGAACCCGTACGGACATTTCTGTCCACAGGATTTTAAGTCCGGCGTGTATACCAATTTCACCACCCGAGCTCGCTATTTAAAAAAGACCAGACAACCTTTTTTGCTGCTATCCGGTCTTTGTGCCCAGGACAAGAGTCGAACCTGCACACCATTTCTGGCACTACCCCCTCAAAGTAGCGTGTCTACCATTCCACCACCTG
>DFIA01000029.1 GCA_002372015.1 Bacteroidales bacterium UBA3709
TTGCGTTTTCGGGTTTTCTTTGCAGAAATTTCTATTCTATTCCTGTAGATTTTATCAGGTTTCTTTGTAGAATTTTCCATTCCTTTTTCGCAGATTTAGTTAGGGGCTTTTGTTGCTTTTCTGCTCCTATTCTCACTTTTTTCAGCAGACTTTTCGGTAGTTTTCGATGCTTCTATATATTTAAAAAGACTTCATTGCTCAGGGCTTTGTGTCTTTCTGTTTTCCGTAATCTTTTTTTCGCTTTTAGATATACCGGTTTTGCTCTTTGCATTGGCATATTCCGGGTGTTTCATGTTGTATTCCGTGGGCCCTTCATTGGTCTTCGGGCGGTGCGTTGTTTCCTGCCTCTTTCGCTGTTGTGCCCTTTGGCACAGTTGCGTAGGGGCAGGGGCATCGTGCTTGCTGCAACAGGGCAAGCAGACACGTTGTATGCAAACTCTGCACAAACACTGCACAAACACTGCACAGATCAGCGAACATATATGCGAATATGTGTGACTGCCGCACAAACTCCGCACGACCGGCAGACATATCCGCAGATATATACGACTACATACGACAGCCGCACGAATAAATAAACACATTTAAATACATCAATAACCCAGACAAATAACAAATAATAACAAACAATATATTATCACAAAACAGTTATCGATATGAAACACATTGTATTCAGACAATTTTTCAGAGATTTTTGTTCAGCTGCGATTTCTCCTGCAGTGTTTGTTCTATCAGTGGTCCTGCTTGTATTTTTATCGGCAGGCTGCAATCGTGATGACGAAGTTTCCGGCAAAAAGATTGGGAAAGGCGGTGCCGTGCAGTTTACTGCTACCGGCGGCACTCCTTCTGCAATAACTAAGTCTTCCGGATTTTCAGCGGATGCTCTTAGTTCTGCTGCTTCTCTCTCAGGCTTTGGGAGGTCTGCATCAGCAAACGGAGTTTCTTCTTCCGTTCCTGAAAGTATTGACGAAGCAGAACAGAGTTACACTATTTATTACGACTTTGAGAAGGGTGAGAATGTGGCCGCTCCTCAGGGTGGCGTGTCTCACGACTCTGACGGCAACCTTACCCAGAGCTCCGACACTCGCTTCAGCGGCGAGGTGATTACTGTGAGCAGTAGCAGTACGGGCAAGTCCGAGCGTCTTGAATGGCTAGCGAACGACAAACTCACCATTTTTGAAAGCGTGAGTGGTGAGTATGCCAACTACACTGTAAAGAGCGTAGGTCCCGGCAGCAGCAGTGAGCGCAGCAAGGCCACCCTGGAGTCATCCATGCCTCTCCATTGGCACGACGGCTCCGACCATAATTTTATGGCCGTCTATCCTTCCTTAGATGAGTGGCCCATTTCCTCTCCTACAGTTTCCTATGTTGGCAAAAACATATTAATCAGTGGTTCACTCGATGCTCTTATGCCTGCAACCCAGTACTGCACCAGGGTAGAGGGCGTTCGCACCGGTGAAAACTGGTATGAGCCAGAGATGGAGTATGCCTATATGCTAGCCAGTGCCTCTGTTGAATCCTCAGAAGTTCCAAAGGAAGACTTGTCACTTGCCTTCTATCCAAAATTCAGCAGCGTTGAGGTGAAGCTAGTCAAGCCATCCTCTCTTTCCGGAACTGTCAAGCTTACGAGAGCAGTTTTAACGGGCGGCAGCGGAGCAGCATCAGAAGCCACATTGAGTGGTAATCCAGCGTTGACTCTTAAAGGCATGGGCACTGCTTTTACAGCCGTCTTTACACCAGGTACTTTGGGAGGTACCATAAGTTATTCTAGCGGTTCTTTCTCCGCAGGTAACACCGTAACTATGACCTTCAAGAAATCCGATGGCACTGACGACGAGCCGGTTCTTGATGCCAGCACTCCTACCAGTTTCACCTTCCTTACCTGTCCGAGTACAGATATCACACAGCTTGAGCTCACCCTTACTCTCGACATAGATGGCGGAGCATATACCAAGACTTTGAAACTCAAGGACGCGGGCGGATGGATTCCTCTTTCTGCCGGCCAGAAACTCACCGTCACCAACCTGCAGACCTGGGATCTTAACCTTGGTACACCGTTGACCATAGAGCCGATAGAGGCTGCTACCACAATAACCATAAACAATCCTAGCGGCCTTACCTACAAATGGTCAATAAACGGTGCAGGCAAGTTGGAATCATACGCCACTTCCATTACCATTAACGCAAATAAGGGCCAGACTGTGGCTCTTTATCAAGACAGTGAGGTAGCTCTTGGCAGCAATATAAACTTTAGCAGACCTTGTTATGTTTACGGCAATGTGATGAGCCTTGCTTCCGAGTTCAACTATCATGAGCTGAAAAGAACAGTAGATTATCAGTTTTATTCTTTGTTTTATAATGTCTCGAATCTCCGATCACACCCAGATAAGAAAATACTCTTGCCAGCCACTACTTTAGGTGCAGGTTGTTATATGCGAATGTTTGGTTATAGTGGTATTGAAAATGCTCCTGAACTACCGGCCTTGACAGCTTCAGACAACTGCTATCAAGCTATGTTCACATACTGCCCGAATTTGAAAGCGGCCCCTGAATTGCCGGCAACCACTCTGGCGCCGGGTTGTTATTTGGAAATGTTTTATCTGTGCCAAAATATGATTTCTGGTCCGTCGTCATTGCCGGCTACCACATTGCCGAACTTGTGTTATCAAAGTATGTTCTCAGCCTGCAGTTCAATGAAAAATACTCCAGAAATGGCACCTACCACCGTGGGTTATAGTTCTTGTTATGCTATGTTTAAATGGTGCGGAAGCATTTCAACTGCCCCATCCTTACCTGCAACAACATTGGCGGAGGATTGTTATAGAGAAATGTTCTTTAATAGCGGACTGATAACAGCTCCTGAGTTGCCGGCAACCACTCTGGCGCCGAGTTGTTACCGTGGAATGTTCTACCAGGCAGTTAAACTGCAAAACGGTCCTACGTCCTTACCTGCAACTACATTGGCAGATTATTGTTATGCCGACATGTTTTATCAGTGTACCGATCTAATAAAAGTTCCTGAAACCTTGCCAGCTACCACTTTAAAGCCTTATTGCTATTATAGAATGTTCTATGGTTGCATGGACATTGTTACAGGCCCACGATCTATGCCGTTCACTACCGTGGCACGTAATAGTTGTCAATATATGTTCCATGGTTGCTCTTCTATGACTACTGTTGCGACATCCTTGCAGGCAACGACAATGGAGCCTTCTTGTTATGAAGGAATGTTCCAAAATTGCTATGTGTTAAGATCTTCTCCTAGCCTTTTACCAGCCACTACATTGGCAAAAGCATGCTATAAAAGAATGTTCTATAATAACAGATCAAAAACATCTTTTACTTCCTTGCCGGCTACTGTGTTAGCACCTAACTGTTATGAGGAAATGTTTTACGGCTGTGCCTGGGAATATGGAGGCTTAGTCTCTGTGCCCAGATTGCCAGCCACCACATTAGAACCTTACTGTTATTCTGGTATGTTTCAAGGATGTTCCAAATTAACATCATTGCCGTCGGATTATCTGCCAGCCACCACCTTGGCTGAAAATTGTTATAATAATATGTTCGCTGGAACAGGCATAACCTCTGTATTAGACTTGGTAGCCACCACATTAGAGCCTTGGTGTTATGCTGGTATGTACTTTGGTTGTAAAGGTATAACGTCAGTGCCGTCAAATTACCTGCCATACACCACCTTGGCTGAAAGTTGTTATCGAAGTATGTTCGCTAGAACAGGCATAACCTCTGTATTAGACTTGCCAGCCACCACCCTTGTGCCTTACTGTTATGCTAGTATGTACAGTGAGTGTGAAGGTATAACGTCAGTACCGTCAAATTACCTGCCACACACCACTTTGGCAGAAGGTTGTTATAGTGGGATGTTCTCTTATACAGGCATAACCTCTGTAGTACTCTTGCCAGCCACCACCCTTGCGCCTCACTGTTATTCTTATATGTACTCTCATTGTGAAGGTATAACGTCAGTGCCATCAAATTACCTGCCAGCTACCACAGCGGAGCCCAATTGCTACGCTTATATGTTTTACTATTGCAAAAATTTGCGTCAAGTGGGCTGTAACCTTACTTCTTTTGCTACTGACTGTACAGCTCAATGGTTGTACAATGTTTCATCTACAGGAACCTTCTACAGGAACAGTTCTTTAACTTGGCCAAGAAATGATGACGGTGTTCCAACTGGCTGGACAATTAGAAATCTGTAAAATAACGCTTGTAGAGAAACAGTACATTATCTGATAATGTCAAGTTCATTATGCAAAAAGAGTTACAGCCTATGGTACTTTTGTCTTCGGTTTTTGGCCATTAGCTGTTGCTCAAGACAAGGTGCTTCAGGAAGGCCCCGTGTGTTGTGCAGAGATTTTAAGCAGATGTTTTAGGTTCTTGGGTGCTGTAGCCTGTTGTTTGGAATATCAATAGTTCTGTTTTAAGGGCTATCTACAACTGAAATCCTGGAATCTGTGCTATAAAGCATATCAGATTCCAGGGTTTTTGTTGCAGCTCCGAAAATTTTTACTTTGCGGAGCGGAAATGGCGTCTTGTCTGAAAAGGCAGTCTGAAATATCTCTTTCCAAGTGTAACGCTCTCAACTGGTTGAAGTTGAGAAAATTCGCTACGGGGAGGGGTATGTAATTTTCTAAAAACAGCGTTTTACGCGCTTGGCGTGTAAGGTTTCCCGGTAAAGTTCCGCCATTTTATGTATCTTCGGAAGCACTGCATTCTTCTGCTACTGTAACCTTAAGAACCTCGTATATTACGATGGCCCGTCTCCACGGACAGGAGATGCACAGACCTCTGTAGTATCGGCTAAGAATCAGTTTCGTTTAGAGAAAAAGAAAAAAGGATGCCAAAAAACTTTTTGGTCATCCCTTTTTATAATTTCAGAACCCCGTGCGCTTACTTACGCAAATTGAGTTCCTTGACGATGTT
>DFIA01000019.1 GCA_002372015.1 Bacteroidales bacterium UBA3709
CCACCACCGATGTAAGCCCGGCTCTGAATTCCACAACTCCATTGAGCTTTACATTCCTTACGCTTCCTGTAGATATAGAGCAATTGGAGCTGGAGCTCAATCTTCTTGTAGGCACCAAGCGCGACAGGCGTACTTCAAGATTAAAACTTCAGACAGCGAACTCCGGTGTGAAGAATTGGATACGTCTTTCCAAGGGAAAAAAGCTTACTGTGTCTAATTTGAGAACCGGCGGCCTTGATACTTTGTTTGTGGTGCCGGATACAGTACATATATATGCCAACTCATCCATAGCGGCAGCGAGTGCCCCTTTTGATATATACAGTTACAGAGAAAACGCAAATGGCACAAAGACCCGTTTGGGAGTAACCGCCACATTTTCCATGACAGAAGACGGTCCTTGGTATGCCGACAACGCCTCAAATATGCCGGAAGATTTAAAGAAGATTGTTTACGGTTACTCAGACTCAAAATTAGAGGCTTACGCAAGTCAAGACTTTGATGCCGCAACCGGAAAGGTTTATAATAGATTTATTGGCGTGAAAGGTAATCAATCTTTAGGACTTCTATATAACGACATGGATATAAGAAAAAACCTTCTGAGAAGCCGCCCAACCAATGGATATACCGAGGCTGCACCTCAGGATTTGTCTCAGATGAACCCTTTAACAGGGGAAATGAGAACAGGAACACTTAGAACTAAAACGGCCAATTGCTACATTATACAAAGAGGTGGCTGGTATATGCTACCCTGCATTTACGGCAATGGTTATGATTATGAACCTGATAAGGGCAATCTTTCGGGGCATGTTATAGAGAATGCAAGTTCCTATATCGGCAATACTTACTTTCCTGCTTTTAACCATAACACTTCACTAAGAACTTTTGGTCCGAGCAATGAACTTGCTACTACTTATGGGGTAGCTCCCATCCGTGTAACAAGGCCAATTGGAATGACGGTAGAAGATTTTATGAACAATTATGAGGCGGTAGTTGTATGGCAGGAGCCATCGGTTCCAGAGTTCGAGACTTGGTTATCTATTCCTGAAGGAAGTACTGCTACCGATGCTCCAGGGCACGGCCTTTGTGATTTTGAGATGGGGCAGGATGTTATGGATGCTATTGCGAATCCTAACTTAACTAAACAAGTTAGATGGTTGGACAAGAACAACAACAACTATCAGCCAGGACGTCCGGTATATATAAAATTCAAGATAGACGAAACAAAACTTGCTGAAGGCAATGCTATTATAGCCTTGAGGGAGAAGGCATCATATAATACTCAGCAACCTATAGTCTGGAGTTGGCATATCTGGGTAACTGCAGAGAACCTTGCCGTGGAGCAGATAAACCTCTACCCCCAAGAAAGCAGAACCGAACGCAATAGATTACTGAATGTACCTCTTGGGTGGGTAAAAACTGCTACTTACCTTTTTCCTGAGAGGAAGTTTTATATGAAGCTGACTCAGAAAACTTCAGGTATAGAGCGTATAACAACGGTAATTCAGCATCGCAATGAAGTGCCCGATGGTCATGCCACTTTTTATCAGTGGGGCCGTAAGGACCCTATGGTGGGCGCAAGTCTTAGAGCAGGGTATCCGACAGGTAGTTTGGCGAGCGTTCGCTATCCTATGAGTCCTATTGACTATAATCCAAAAGCAACCGGTACGGAAACTCAATTTACATCTATGCGGACCCAAGGGTTTTCTAATTTTACTATAGCAAACCAAAGGCCTTATAGGTTGGGTTATTATGGGGCTAGCACCACCAATCCTGCAACTGCGTGGTATGCGTATGGTCAAACTACCTCATATAGAAACCTTTGGAATACGGCAAGAGGTTCTGGCGGTGGTAATCCAAATACGCAGGACACTCTTGTTACTACTAATAGTGGTTTTCTTAAAACCATTTATGATCCTTGTCCTCCGGGCTTTCGGGTGCCGCCTGTTAATTTTCTATATGGGGCAAAAAAGATAAAATACAGTACATCAGCTGCTTATAAGCCGCATTTGTGGAATGTTATATGGGAGAAAGGGTCTGACTTGATGGGAGATGGAGGCTTGTATATAAGAAGGTACCCCGGAGATACAGAGGGCTACTTCCTTCCGGCTCTTGGCATATATAACGCAGAGGGTACGCATGTGCGTAATTTGTTTCAATATAACTATTGGACAGCAGGACCCTACGTAGGCTCTACCACGGTGTATGACGAAAATTTGCAACCAACAGGAGACTACTGGTACACCTTATATGGCTCTGCGTTTAGTGCAGGCCAAGCCACTGCGGATGGTTCTGCCGCAGCATTAAGTTTTAATATGCTAGTAAGCAGGACGATGTATTGTGTACTTGCGCTACCTGTTATACCTTACAGATACGAAGCGGATGACGATTTTTAATAGAGTATAGCTATAAGCTTTTGAGATGAAGGCTGGGCGGCTGAGAGGTTGAAAAATCGACAGCCGCCCCTGCTTTTTTGCCGTAGTATGTAAAAAAAATGCTAAAGAAATCCAAAATGCATATAAAGCGCAGGGTTTTCAAATTGCTAAATTATTGAGAAACGGGGGTTTGACTATCAAAAAAAAATAGCCAAAACTTTTAGAATTTTCTGCAAAAAAATTTGCAGATTCAGATATTTATTTTACCTTTGCAGCCCAACATTTTGGTTCCGTTACAGCCAAGATGTTGAGATTTAACAAGATAAAGCAATTTTAGCTATGTTACAACCAAAGAAAACCAAATTTAGAAGGATGCAGAAGGGCCGCATGAAAGGGCAGGCCCACAGAGGAACTCAGCTTGCATTCGGCTCTTTCGGCATTAAGACCTTGGAGGCTTGCTGGATGACAGGTCAGCAGATAGAGGCTGCTCGTCAAGCTGTTGTTCGTTATATGAAGCGTGAAGGTTATGTCTGGATTCGTATCTTCCCAGATAAGCCTATCACAAAGAAACCTGCGGAGGTGCGTATGGGTAAGGGTAAGGGTAGCCCTGAAGGATTCGTAGCACCTGTAACCCCGGGCAGAATGCTTATAGAAGTAGAGGGGGTGCCTATGGAAGTAGCCAAGGAGGCTCTCAGGCTTGGAGCTCAGAAGCTCCCTGTTTCTACCAAGTTTGTGGTAAGAAGAGATTATGTTAAACAGTAAATGAGATTTAGTTGAATTATGGATACCAAAGAAATACGCGAAATGAGCGAGAAGGATCTCAGAGAAAAGATAGAGACCAGTCGCGCTGCTTTGAATCAGATGCTTCTCAACCACGCTGTCTCTCCATTAGAGAATACATCTCAAATTAAAAAAGCAAAAAAAGATATCACAAGGATGCTTACTATCCTGACTGAAATCGAGAATAAAAAACAAAGCAAGTAATGGAAAGGAAGCTTAGGAAAGTAAGAATAGGTGTTGTGGTCAGCAACAAGATGGACAAAAGTGCAGTTGTGGCTGTAAAGACAAAAGAAAAGCACCCTATTTACGGAAAGTTCGTAAATAAAACCACAAAGTTTGTAGCTCACGACGAGAAGAATGAGTGCTCAGAAGGCGATACCGTAAAGATTATGGAAACTCGTCCGCTCTCAAAAACAAAGCGTTGGAGATTAGTTGAAATTGTAGAAAAAGTTAAATAAGCTATGATACAGCAGGAATCAAGATTAATGGTAGCCGATAACAGCGGTGCAAAGGAGGTTCTTTGCATACGTGTATTGGGCGGTACCAGACGCCGCTATGCCGGTGTCGGCGACAAAATCGTGGTGGCAGTTAAGAGTGCCATTCCGGGAGCAGACGCCAAGAAGGGCTCTGTGTCTAAGGCAGTAGTTGTTAGAACAAAGAAAGAGATACGCCGCGCAGATGGATCGTATATAAGATTTGACGAGAATGCTTGTGTACTTTTGGATAATCAGGGCGAGGTAAAAGGTACTCGTATCTTTGGCCCTGTTGCCAGAGAGCTTCGCGACAATTACATGAAGATTGTTTCACTTGCCCCTGAGGTACTTTAATCATAGGAGGTATTGCGATGAATGTAAAATTACATGTAAAGAAAGGTGATATGGTTTACGTGAATGCCGGCAATGAGAAAGGCAAAACCGGCAAGATTCTCAGAGTAGATCGTAAGAATATGCGTGCCATAGTAGAGGGCCTCAATATGGTAAGTAAGCACACAAAGCCTAATGCTCAGAATCCTCAGGGAGGTATTATTAAGCAGGAGGCATCTATTCATATTTCTAACTTACAGCTTGTAGATCCTGCAAAGGGTGGTCCTACAAGAATAGGACGCCGTTTAAACAGCAAAGGCAAGCTTGTACGTTATGCTAAAAAATCAGGGGAGGAAATCAAATAATGGCAAAGGAAGTAAAGAAAGAGCAGGCCGCTAAGGGTGCAGCCAAAGGCGAAGCTAAGGCAAAGAAAGGCGGTGAGCAGGTAGTTCCTAAAGGTTGGGTTCCAAACCTGCAGAAAGAATACAAGGATAGAATAGCTGGTGAGTTGCAGAAGCAATTTGGCTTTAAGTCTTGCATGCAAACTCCAAGGCTTGAGAAAATAACTATCAATCAGGGTATAGGAATAGGAGCTGCAGATAAGAAGATTGTAGAAAACGCTGCAGAGGAACTGGCTCTGATAACAGGTCAGAAGGCTATTCTTACATATTCCAAAAAGGATATAGCTTCTTTTAAGGTAAGAAAGGGTATGCCTATTGGTTGTAAGGTTACTCTGCGCAGAGCTAAGATGTATGAATTTTTGGAGAGGCTTATAAAGGTTTCCCTTCCTCGAATCAGAGATTTTAAGGGAGTTGAGGAAAAATTTGATGGCCGCGGAAATTATACTCTTGGTTTAAGGGAGCAGATTATTTTCCCTGAAATAGACATAGACAAGGTTTCAAAGATTCTCGGGCTTGAGATTACTTTTGTTACCAGCACTACAAAGGATGAAGAGGCAAGGGCACTTCTTGCAGCATTTGGTATTCCTTTCAAAAAGAAATAATAACAAAGTATATACAATATGGCAAAAGAATCAATGAAGGCACG
>DFIA01000050.1 GCA_002372015.1 Bacteroidales bacterium UBA3709
GCTAAAATAGAAATCTGTACTGTATGGAAAGTAGCGTTTATTCGCGCAGGCTTGTGGCAGTTGTGGCCTGTTTGGGTTGTGCATTTTTTGGCGTTACAATGTTTTTTTGGGGTGCAATGCTGCCTTCTTTGGGAGAAAGCATAAAGGGTGTACAGAATCTTCCATGGATTCTAACGCTTGGCATAATTGTAGGTACTTTTGTATGCGGTGCTGTTGTAGATCGCCATGGATATAAAACCCTCTTGATATGTAGCTCATTTGCACTTGCTCTGGGCTTGCTCGGTTTTATCTTATCTGATAATATTTGGATATTGATTCTATCTGCATTTTTGATAGGGGCCGGAGGCGGTGTTTTGAATAGTGAAACAATAGCCATAATATCAGATATTTACGGCGATAGTGCAAGGGCTACTATGCTGAGTTTGTTGGGGGCATCGTACTGTGTGGGCAGCCTGCTATGGACAGTAATTTGCAGAGTCTTTTCTTACGATCCACTTATTCCGATGCGGTGGTCTGCTGCGGTTATAGGTGCTCTTTCTATAACTTTTATCTTTATACGTTTTCCTAAGGCAAAGCTTGCTACAGGGGAGAAATTTTCATTTATAGATTCTTTGAAACTTTTTAGATACCAAATCTTAACTATAGCCGGTCTTCTTTTTTTCTTTCAAGGCGTATTAGAAGCTATAAGTGCAAATTTCTCTACCTCTTATTACATAAATGTAGAAAACGGCATAGGTACAGCTGTTGCTCTTACTGCTCTTATATTCATGACGGTAGGAATGGCTGTTGGCAGATTTACACTACCATTCTGCCTAAAAGCAGGAGGTAAGAAGGTTGCCATGTATTTGTTTATGACAATAGCTTTTATTGGTGCTGTAATACAATATGCGTTACCAGCATCAGCCATGGGAGCCTTTGCTTCCATGACATTGCTTGGATTTGGAATAGGAGTTACAGCGCCGGTAATTTTTGACTATCTCGGACAGGTATTCAAAAGACATTCCGGTGCTGCAGTTTCTTTATCTGTGATAGTGGCTCAAATAGGTATGTTAATTGGTAACTTTTTGGTAGGCAGAATGTTTCTGCCCTCTTCCATAGCCGAAGGGTTGCCAAAATATTTTCCATTGCTGCTATGCCTGATGGTTTTAACGGTTTCTGTTTTATTCCCGTTTGTAGCCAAGGCTTCAGACAAAACCAAGCAGAAAAATCTAAATCTTTAGAAGCGTTTAATTTCTTGAAGAGATTCTTGATAAAAGCCGGAGAATCTCTAAATACAGCCATACTAATGTTACCATGAGGCCAAAAGCCGCATACCATTCCATGTATTTTGGCGCCCCAATTTTGCTGCCTTTATCTATCAGGTCAAAGTCTTGTAGTAGCGAAAAGGCTGCAACTCCAACTATTATAAAGTTTATAACAATGGCGAGTATGCCGTTGCCAAAGAACATATTATAAAACTGTCCGTTACGGCCTCCCACTAAAGAAAACACAATTCCAATAAGATAGAAAACCAGTATGGAAACGAGTGCTATTCTGAGTGTCTTGTGCAAACGGTTGTTTACTTTTATGGCACCACTGCGGTATAGAATCAGCATTACAAACGTAGTGATAATTGTAAGTAATATGGCGCCGGATATTATATTACTTATTGCCTGTGTATTGGCCGCTGCCTCGGCGGTGGTGGCATTTGCACTCTGATTGTAAAAGGCCGAAATGCAACCGAGCATAAGCCCTTCTGCTACAGCATATACAGGCGCAAGAAACGGAGCTGTTTTAGGCTTAAAACTGATAATTAAAGCCAGTATAAATCCTCCGATTCCACCCCCAATCATAAAATAGCCAGGCGATACCGGATTTATAGATTCGTAAGAAACCTTCCAGGTATAGGCTGCTGCTATAGTTATTAGGAGTAGTAAAAGACAGATTTTTATAGTGGTACCCTTAATTGTCATACATTCACCTTCTTGCACTATTACATTATTTGCGTATTGCGAGAATCTATTTTCTTTAAGTACTGGATTCATAGTTCTGTAATTTTAATAAATCGTTTATTATTTAATTCTGAAAAGCGGCTCATCTTCATAGAGCAGGCTTTTCTTTGTTTTTTTAATCCACTTTTGCTCCTCTACTTTAATATGCTCTTTTGTTTCGCTCCAAGAGCTTTTGCCCTGCACAAAGTCTATAAGTTCTTTGTCGCCGAGCAGCATTTCAATCAGGCTATTTTCTTGCTGAGGTTCTTTTTCCAAAATACGGAACGATGGCGAAGCTTCTTTGAGACACCTAATTAGTTGCAAAGCGTGTGCCAAAGAATTATATTGGTTTTGAGGAGTGAGCATCAATTGATAGCCATAGCATCTATCTCCCTTATAGAGGCCGCTCTCTGGAGTAAAGGAGGTCCAGCGTGTATAGACGCCTGGATCGGTGGCAATGGGATTGTCTTCTAAATTAAGGTTTTCCAAGAAGGGAGCACCGAACATTTCATATTGCCTGAGTGTGCCTTCTCCGCAGCTTATGTTGGTGCCTTTCCATAGATATTGTCCGCAATAGAATGCATGTGTAAAGAAACCTGCAAAATCTTTGGATAGGGGAATGGTCCAAGTCATTAGTAGCTTGCCTATTGTAGATGCTCTGCACGATATTATGTGAAGAGGAAATCTTGCGCCAAGCCTGCCATGCAGATATGTAGCCAGTTCGCCTATAGTCATTCCATATTTATGCGGTATGCCTTCTATTCCAATATCAGAACGATAGCCTGCTCTTAGAGAAGTGCCTTCTACCTGTCGTCCGGAAGGGTTAGGGCGATCTATTATATATACAGGTATGTTGGCATCTTTGTTTATCAAGAAGTTAAATAGGGCCATGATAAGATTTGGAGCATAGAAGTATCTGCATCCGGCATCTTGTAATTCCAATATAATGGCATCGGAAGAAATAAAGTCGTCTTCAGAAAAAACAAACGATACACCTGAGTTGCTTATAGTGTTGAATGGTACAATGTTAGATATGGGATGCTCCACAAGCCCGTCTTCGGGTGGAACCATAACGCAAGATAGATTGCCGCGTTGCAGAAAGCCCTGAAATGTATAGGATTTTTCCAGTGGATTCCAGGCCGATTGGTTACATATAACCATAACCTTGCCTTTGTGCAATACAAGATCTTCTTGCTTGAATATATCGGTTGTTCTGAAGGAGAACATACTGCTGTTGTTATGCTATGGAGTTTACAAGTTTCATGATTTCACCGGCAATAGCTTCAGCTTCGGCTTTTGTAGGAGCTTCGCAATAGAGGCGTATTATAGGTTCCGTGTTGGATTTCCTGAGTTGTGCCCAGCTTTTTCGGCTTTCAAAATCTATTTTTATGCCATCTATGGTAAGAGGATTCAGATGGGCATAACTGTCTTTTACTTTTAACAGTATCTTATCTACCAGTTCGGGTTCTGAAACTTCTATTCTGTTCTTAGAGATGTGGTACTGCGGATAAGAATCTCTTAACTGACTCATTAGAAGTTTTTTGTGCGCAAGGTTAGAGAGGAATAGAGCTACTCCCATATACGCATCTCTGCCATGATGCAGGCCCGGATATATAACTCCTCCATTTCCTTCGCCACCTATAACAGCCCCAACTTGATGCATCTTTGTGGTAACATTAACCTCTCCAACTGCTGCAGGATAATATTTTTCTCCTGCCATTTCTGTAACATCTCTCAGAGCTCTTGTAGATGAAAGGTTAGAAACAGTAGGGCCTGGCCGTTTAGATAAAACATAGGAGGCTACAGACACCAATGTATATTCTTCTCCAAACGGGGTTCCGTCTTCGCAGATAAATGCTAAACGATCTACATCGGGATCTACCGATATACCCAGATTTGCACTTGATTTTACCACACATTCAGAAAGTTCTGTGAGGTTAGCCGGCAGCGGTTCCGGATTATGCGCAAAATCGCCGGTTGGCTCACAGTGCAACTTGATACATTTAACACCTAATTTCTCCAATAAAAGCGGCATTGTAATTCCACCCACAGAATTTATGGCATCCAATACAACCTTAAAATTTGCATTGCGTATAGCCTCTTTATCTACCAGAGGATCTGCTAAAACTGCATCGATATGCTCCGCTGTAAAATCTTTTTCTGTAAGCCTGCCTAAAGAATCTACTTCTGCAAAGTTAAATTCTTCTTTTTCTACATATTGTAAGAGCATGGCTCCTTCTTCTGCAGACAGAAACTCCCCGTGCTCGTTAAGCAATTTAAGGGCGTTCCACTGTCTTGGATTGTGCGATGCTGTTAGTATGATGCCGCCATCTGCCTTTTCAAATATCACAGCCATTTCTGTAGTTGGTGTAGAAGCAAGGCCTGCATCCACAACATCTACTCCGCACGACAGTAGAGTGCCGCACACTATATTGCGTACCATGCTACCACTGAGCCTTGCATCTCTACCCACAACAACCTTACACTTTTTATTAGGGTGTTTTTTAGAAAGTATGGTGCAATAAGCTGCCGTAAATTTTACTATATCTAAAGGAGTTAAAGCATATCCACAGTTGCCTCCGATAGTACCTCTTATTCCAGAGATAGATTTTATCAGTGTCATAACTATTTAAGCATAAGAGCACCTACGAGGCCTAAAATTGCATAGAATTCCGGAAGTGCTGCATAAATTAAAGTGTTAGTAAATACATCGTGTCCTTGCGAAACTCCAACTATTCCGTTAGCGCAAACCTTCCCTTGGCGAATGGCTGATAGCATACATACAATACCAACACTTACTCCAACTCCAAAAAGCATGGCTCCGTTTTGAGAAAAATCAAACTTGCCGAGCCATACAAGAAAGGCTACAAATCCATAGATACCCTGTGTTGCCGGTAGGGCAGAAAGTACCATATAATTTCCAGATTTTTCGGGGTTGACTCTAAGTGCTCCCTCAGCAGCATTTCCGGCTATAGTAGTGCCGATGCTACTTCCAATACCCGCCAGACCTAACATAAGTCCAAGTCCAAGATAACCAAGAATTTCGTTCATATTATTTGTGTTTATTAGTTATTATTTATCGTTAGAGGATTATAGGCTTTGCCACTACCTTCATACCCGCTATTCTTAAAGAATTCCAAGAAATTTAATCTAAGTGGGTGTACAAATGCTCCAAGGCAGCACATGGCTAAATTCAGAACGTGCCCTAAAACAACTATGAGAACAAAGAAAACCCACATTACGCTGAATCCACTGGTGCCTTCTACCAGCATACCTGCCAGATTATTGAATGCAGCACCTAACATGCCTCCTGCCAGACCGAGGGCATATAACCTAATGTAGCTCAGTACATCTCCCAACAGGCCGGTTACTGTATTATATGTTTCCCATAAACCGCTTCCTATATTTTTCAGAGGATTTCTGTGCAAATCGTTCAGGAAGAAGATACCAATGGCCGATACAATACCAAGAACTATTACTATAATTTTTACTATGCCGGAATCTAAATTGGCAAGCAAGGCTACAGCTCCCACAACAACTCCTCCAACTATAAGCAGAGTCCATCCTATGGTGCCCAAAGAATTGGCAAAACCATTCTTTTTTATTGAATATATAGATTTTACGAGCATGGCAATGCAGATGTGCAGCACTCCTATTGCAAGAGAAAGCACCATCTGGGCATCGTACCCGGCAATGGTGCCGGTTATCATAATTTTTTTAGCTGCATGTGGAATCCAAGAAACCTGAGATATATCTATTCCAAAGAAAGTATGCAAAAGAAAGCCCACTATAATGGTGGCTATTCCCAAGGTGAGTACCAATGGGGCAAATTTGGCAGCTCCTTTTACTCTCTTCATGAATAGGCCAATAATTGTTAGCAAGATACCGTAGCCGGCATCGCCCATACACATAGCAAAGAAGAGCATGAAGAATACAGAAATGTATGGGGTAGGGTCGAACTCATTATAGGCAGGCCTGCCATACATATCTGTAAGCGGAGCAAACATTCTTGTAAACCAATTATTGCGTAGTGCAATAGGCGGATTGTCTTCTGTTTTAGCTTCTTCCGCAATATAATATATAGAGCCGCTGAGTGTATCTAATGCCGAGCAAATTCTGTTCTTGTTTTCGGTTGGGGCAAAACCGGTAAAAATCTCTATTGTGTTTTCGGCGGCTTTTTTAGAACTCTCGCCGGCAAATAACAAATCAATTTCAGCCTCAAGTGCCTTAATCTGTTTTGAAAGCGAATCTAAACCGGCGGTTAGTGCCAAAATCTCATTTTCTTTTTCCTGACGCTCTTTCTTCTTTGCAATTAGGTTATTATTTATTTCCGATGCAGAAACAATAGGTGGTTCAACAACCTTCAGCTTGCCTTTAAGCCTTTCGTTTTCAGACAGCAGCACTACAAAATAAGTGCTTTCCGAATTACTGGAAATTACCTGAAGTGCATATTTCTCTTTTAGCGATTCGTCGAACTTTTTAGTAGGGGTAACTACAAAGCATGGAGTTAGACCTAAGTCTCTAATCTTTTGAATACTATCTTTTTGAAAATCGCCCCATGGCAAAACATTCTTGTATTCAACTTCGAGTTTTGCAATTTCCGAGTTTAGACTACGAATTTCGTTAGAGAGGTGTTCTGTCTTGGATACAACCTCTTCTGCCAACATTGTAGTTTGTTCAGGAAGTTTTGTGTTGCCACCGGCTTTTTTCTGTATTTGATGCAGTATCTTTTGTGCAGAACGATATGCAGATATTTTTTCTAATAACTCATACGATGCCTTAGAAGCCGGCTTGGAGGTGCGTCTAATATCGAGCAGGCCTATTTTCTGCAGATTCTCCAAAAAAGAAGCTACATCTTTATGGAAAATAACAAAGCTGTATTTTGTCATCTGCTTAATCATAGTCCATACTCCTCCTCTTCTAATGTATGTCTTTGTTTTACAATCTTTTGAGCAGCTTTAGACAAGTTCTCTTCATCTTCCATATAGCGCTTAATCTTGCGGATAGCCTCAAGGTAACCGGGTATCTGAACTTTTTCGTAGAGATTTACTTTCTGAGTTGTTTTCTTTCTCGAATAATCGAGAATTCTCATTTTTTCTCTATAGACCTCAGATTCTATGCCGAGTGTGGCCATTTTCTTTAGGATGGCAATACCATCGGAGTACCATAGAGGCTTATTGAAAAGATCGAATTCCTTGATATCAAAGACTATCTGATCAACAGCCGGAGTTTTTATACCAGCCACTTTTTCTGTTTTTAGCAAAACATCGCTTATAGAGATAAGTCCTGCTTCAAACTCATTCCACAGTGGAGCTATATAATCGTATGATTTTACGGCTTGTTCCAGTTCTGCATTCAATTGTTCGCTTTTTGCTTTGGCAAGTTTCACCTCTACCCTCAAAGCACTTTCTTTGTTCTTTAGGGTAGGTAGAGCGTTTCTCCTAACCTTCAGTTGCTTATTGAGGTTATTAAGGGATGTTTTGTTATATTGAAACTTTATAGCCATTGCGGTATGCAGTTTTATCTATTCCAATACTTATCTATATAAAATTGCTTTATACCCAGTTCTTCCGGCTTAAAATACTTTCTGAATAAGCGCCAACCGGTGTCTAACATTTCTTCTATAGTTATATTAACGTCTATGGCAAGCAATTGAGTGGAATAGTCTTTAGCGTAGTCTAAGCAACGTAAATCGTAGTCTGATAGATCGAAGCCGTTTTCCAACTTTGTTTTAGCGTTAGCGGCATCTGCAAACAATCTAACTCCGGTATTCATTACCTGACTATGATCTTCTCTTGTTTTTTTATTGATAACCAATTGTTTTAAACGCGAGAGGCTTCTAAACGGATCTACTATAATCTTGCCTGTATCCGTGTCTTTTCTCAGATATAGCTGTCCTTCTGTAATATATCCGGTATTATCTGGAATAGCGTGAGTTATATCGCCATCGTTGAGTGTGGTAACTGCTATAATTGTTATAGAACCGCCGTCGGGCAGCTGCACAGCCTTCTCATAGATTTTTGCAAGGTCGGAGTAGAGCGAGCCGGGCATAGAGTCTTTAGAAGGTATCTGATCCATTCTGTTGCTTACGATACATAGGGCATCTGCATAGAGAGTCATATCGGTGAGCAACACTAAAACTTTTTGGTTTTTATCTATGGCAAAATATTCGGCAGCAGTAAGTGCCATATCCGGAATAAGCAGGCGCTCTACCGGAGGTTGCTCCGTTGTATTTATAAAGCATATAATTTTATCCAGTGCTCCGGCTTCTTCAAACTTCTGACGGAAGTACAGATAGTCGTCGTTTGAAAGCCCCATGCCTCCGAGTATAATTTTATCCACATCAGCTCTTAGAGCAACATCGGCCATTACCTGATTATAAGGCTGATCTGGGTCTGCAAAAAACGGAATCTTTTGCCCGGAAACAAGAGTGTTGTTCAAGTCAATTCCTGCAATGCCGGTAGGGATAAGCTCAGATGGCTGTTTGCGTTTGAACGGGTTTACGCTTGGTCCGCCAATATATCTTCTTTCGCCCTCAACTTCCGGTCCGCCATCTATCGGATTGCCGTAGGCATTTAGAAAGCGGCCGCTGAGCATTTCCCCTACATTAAGAGCGGGCGGCTCTCCAAAAAATTCTACTTGGGCATTGGTAGGGATACCCTCTGTACCGGCAAAAACCTGAAGAGTAATAAGGTCTTTCCTGATTTTAACAACCTGTGCAAGCCTTCCGTGTACTCTTGCTAATTCTTCGTTGGAAACACCGGTAGCCCTTAGTGTTACAGTAGCCTTGGTTATAGCTTCCAACTTTGTATATATTCTTTGATAAACGTTAGAGGACATTTTCTACTGTATTAATAAGTTGCTGTTTATATTGTTCAAATTGAGCGCTACGGAACTCGGAGAAATTCATCTGTCTCAAAATGTTAATCAGATTCTTGAAGAAAGCTACGCACTTCTCAAATTTCTCAAAGTGGAAGTCTTTCTTACAGATATCCAGTATCAGATTGAGCATATATTCCTGTCTGTTGAGAGGAGTCTGGCAGTCTATGCTATCGAAGGCATCTTGCTGAAGGAGAATAAAATCTACCAGTTCGCTTTTCCAGTATCTGAGATGGTACTCCATAGGAACTCCGTCGTCGCCGAGGATATTTATCTGGTCGTAAGCCTCCTTACCACGTTGAACTATATTCCTTGCAGTTAAAACTCTCTCTACCCATCCTTTGTTCATTTTCTGATTAAAAAACTCTTCCATCTCAGGGTATTCCAGATATTTAGAGTAGGAGTCTATTGGGTCTATAGCCGGATACCTCTTACTATCTGCCCTATTTTGGCTGAGAGCATAGAAACATCTGGCACATTTTTTAGTAGATTCTGTAACAGGCTCTTTCAGATTACCTCCGGCTGGTGATACAGTACCTATAAATGTTACCGAACCGGTTTGCCCGTTATTAAGAACTACTATACCTGCTCTGGAGTAAAAGTTTGAAATTATGGAAGATAAATCAACCGGAAAAGCGTCTGCCCCAGGCAGCTCTTCCATTCTGTTAGACATTTCTCTAAGAGCTTGTGCCCATCTGGATGTAGAGTCGGCCAGTAACAGAACTTTCAGCCCCATAGCTCTGTAGTATTCGCCTATGGTCATTGCGGTATATACAGAAGCCTCTCTGGCAGCTACAGGCATATTTGAGGTATTGCAGATAATTGTGGTTCTCTCTATTAGCTTTCTGCCGGTTCTGGCATCTATCAATTCAGGAAAATCCTTAAAAATTTCTACAACCTCATTTGCCCTTTCGCCGCAAGCCGCCATAATTATGACATCTGCTTCTGCTTGTTTTGCAATAGCATGCTGGATAACTGTCTTGCCGCAACCGAATGGGCCTGGGATAAAGCCGGTTCCACCTTCTGCCATTGGATTGAAGGTATCTATGGCTCTTACTCCGGTTTCCATTATTCTGTAGGGCCGAGGTTTTTCCTTAAAACCAGGAACGGCTATTTTTATAGGCCATTTTTGCTGCATGGTAACTGTAACCTCTTCGCCTTTATTGCTTATTAACGTTGCAATAGTATCGTTTATGGTGTACTGTCCGGCAGGCGCAATTTGTTTTACTGTATATGTTTCCTTGAACGAAAAAGGAACCATGATTTTATGTGGCAACCAGCCTTCCTTTACCTCTCCCAACCAGTCTGCCGCTATTACGCTATCTCCAGATTTTGCAATAGGGGTAAAGTCCCACTTTTTATCGGAGTTAAGGGCAGGTGTATATTCCCCTCTTTGCAGAAAGACTTCTTGCATTGTAGCCAAGTTATTTTGCAGGCCATCGTAATTACTCGACAGCAGACCAGGGCCAAGGCTTACTTCGAGCATCTTGCCTTCGAACTCAACATTTTGCCCCACCTTTAAGCCTCTGGTGCTCTCGTAAACCTGAACAGATGCCTGCGAGGCATTAACCTTGATAACCTCCGCCATCAGTTTTATCCCCATCAAATCTATGTAACACAACTCGTTTTGTGCTACAGGTCCGTCAACCTCAATGGTTACGAGGTTGGAAACTATGCCGGTTACTTTACCCGTTGTTTTCATCTATGGTGTAAATCAATTTATTTTTATCAAAAGTTCCTCTTATTTCATTAACTAATTTCCGAAACAGATGCTTGCCCTTTTCTGCATCC
Organism: Bacteroidales bacterium UBA3709; assembly: GCA_002372015.1. Classification (GTDB taxonomy): domain Bacteria; phylum Bacteroidota; class Bacteroidia; order Bacteroidales; family UBA932; genus Egerieousia. Next base: position 10,641 of record DFIA01000050.1, read on the forward strand.
AGTTTTAGCCATCTATCTACTATATAGCCTTTTGCAAGGAAAGCAAGAATTTCGTCTATGTTAAAGAAGTCTGAAACTGAAAAATCCGTAATCTTGTTCCACTTGAATTCGTCTAACTTCTTCTCTTTTGCAACAATGTCTTCTTCTGCAAATATGCTGTGCAAAAGTTGAATATCTGCAGATTGCAGCTCTGTTTCCCAATCGGTAGGCTCTATATAATCTCCGTAAAGATTATCTTCCGCTATCACCTGATATTTGCTAATAAGTTCATTAGCTTTATCTTGCGAGTATATTCTGTTTGCAGCCGAAGCCACATTAAAATTTCTTATCTGCAAATCCAATTTAGAGTATAGTCTTATAAAGCGGCTTGCAGACTTTGAGGCATCTTTGTAGAAGTTTATATCCAGTTTAGAACCATCGAAAATTCGGCATAAGAGGTCTATCAGCCTGTTGTCCTTATCAGAGCACTGCGCTTTAATTTGCGCTTTTGTGTTAGCCAGACTAAAAGACTTATTCTCCGTTCCCTTTACCAAGACAGGGAGAAATGCTACTATGTAGTGATAGTTATTCACCAAAAATCAACTTTCTTGTTTTTGGCCTCAGATAACCAGAAATGATATCTATAAAGGCCTCTTCCGAAAAATCTATAAAATATCCGCTACCCTTGCGGCTAACCTTAAAACCACTTGAAACATTCTTTGAGAACTTAACATCTAAACCATCTGAAAGCGAAGTATGGATGAACTCTTTCAGATAGTGTTCTAAATCTGCCTTCATATTCTCCGGCAGTATAAATTCAAGACCGGTAGCCTCTTTATCAGGGCTATAAGCAGCTATAATAGTTTTAATCAGAGATTGCATAAACTCTTTAGACGATAACGCTTCTTTTACCGGTTTAGCTACAGTTTCTATGCTAATGGCTTGTTCTATATCTTGTTTAATTTGGCTTAAAGCCAGTTGCGATGCTGTTCTTATATCTCCATCTGCCTTAGCCTTGATTTCGAGACACTCTTTTTCTGCCTTGCTTATCATCTGCTGGCTTTGTTGCTGAGCAGATGCAAGAATCTGCTCTGCTTGTTCTTTAGCCTTTTCGAGCATAGCTGCCGCTTCTTCCTTGCCTTTAGCCAGCCCCTCGTTATAGAGTCTTTCTGTAAGTTGCTGCAATTTGTCCTGCATAACTATTTATATAATGGGTTAGTGAAGCAAATTTACAAAATATCGTCTTAAATAGAACACAAAAAAAGATGGAACTGAAAAATATCAGCTCCATCTTTTTCTTATAAAATCTGTATTTGCTTATGTTGCTTATACAGATAAAGTTAATTATCTGCTAACTCAAGAATCCGAGCAGAATACCTGCTGCCACCGCACTTCCTATAACACCGGCAACATTTGGACCCATGGCATGCATCAACAAGAAGTTGGAAGGGTCGTACTTTTGCCCCTGTATGTGCGAAACTCTTGCGGAGTCTGGTACGGCGGAAACTCCTGCATTTCCAATTAGCGGATTTAGTTTATTGCCTTCTTTGAGGAAGAGGTTCATAATCTTGCAGAAAAGTACTCCTGCAAAAGTTGCTATGAAGAAAGATGCAGCACCCAAGCCGAATATGAGTATAGACTTACCTTGTAAGAACTTGTCTGCCTGAGTAGAGCAACCTACAGTAATTCCTATCAGAATAACTACTATATCATTAAGCGGCCCTCTGGCAGTTTCTGCCAATCTTCTGGTAACACCACTTTCTTTCAGCAGATTACCAAAGAATAACATACCCAAAAGCGGGATGCCGGAAGGTACGATAAATGCTGTAATCAGGAATCCTACAATAGGAAAGATAATTTTTTCCTGCTGCGATACAGCTCTTGGGGCCTTCATTCTTATAAGTCTCTCTTTCTTAGTAGTGAGCAACCTCATAACAGGCGGCTGTATTACTGGTACTAAAGCCATATAAGAGTAGGCCGATACAGAAATTGCACCTATGAGATCCGGTGCTAATTTTCCGGATAGGAATATGGCTGTAGGACCGTCTGCTCCACCAATGATACCTATGGCACCAGCTTCAGCCGGAGTAAATCCAAGTGCCAAGGCACCTGCGTAGGCTGCAAAAATACCAAATTGGGCAGCAGCTCCCACTAACAGGAGTTTTGGATTGGAAATCAGGGCTGAGAAGTCTGTCATGGCACCAATACCGAGGAATATGAGTGGAGGATAGAAACCCTTTTTTACTCCTTGATAGAGTATGTTGAGTACAGACCCATCTTCATATATTCCAACCTGCATACCAGGAAAGAGCGGAATGTTGCCTATGATCATACCAAAACCAATAGGTATAAGCAATAGCGGCTCCCATTCTTTCTTGATGGCCAGATAGATGAAGACCAGACCTATCAGAATCATCACAATGTGTCCGAAGGTCGCATTAGCAAAACCTGTGTACTGAATAAACTGTTTAAGGTTTTGCACCAAATTAGATTCAAGAATCATAGTGTACAGATTATCCTATTACTACAAGTACATCACCCTCGAGAACGGAGTCTGATTTCTTAACCTTAATTTCTTTGATAACGCCATCTGCAGTGGCTTCTATAACATTCTCCATTTTCATTGCCTCAAGCACGATTACCTTATCGCCTTTCTTTACGGCATCACCCTCTTTAACAGCAACATCGAGGATAACACCAGGAAGAGGAGAGGTTACCTTGGCTCCTCCTGTAGAAGAGGAAGCGGCTGGTGCGCTTGGTTTAGGTGTGGTTGCTGCGGCAGGAGCAGCTGTTGGCTGTGGGGCAGCAGTTACATTGGTTATAGTGCCGCCAACTTCTTCAATTTCTACGGTATATTCGTTACCGTTAATCTTGATTTTATATTCTTTCATGATTTGTATGATTTATCTGTGTTTATGTTAGTTAGCTTCTTGGATCTTGTTTTAGTGTAAGAGACCGGGCGCCCCAAGGAGAATTGCGCAGGGCTTCTTGGTTGAATGTAAGAACATTGCTTTCTACATCATGAACGGTATTGTCTATGCCGTTCTGATACATGTGGCAGGCAACTGCAATAGCAGCCAGAATTTCGTCGTCTATTGCAGAAGCAGAGTCTTTTGATTTGATTCTAACCGGTGTAGCCGGCTTAACTGGGGCTTGCTTGCTCACCTTAGTTTGTTGCTGTTTCCTAACGGCATTCTTGCCTATCTGACTGAAACTCAAAAAGAGGATTACCAGACACAAGAAAACAACACCCATTGCGGTAAGGGCGAGAATTCCTCCCCAAGGATCTAATTGCTGCATCTTTTCAGACTTGCTTTCAACAATTCTGGTTGTATTAGTATTACCGGGAGTAGGGTGATCCAGAATAACAAAGCCACCATCTGAACCTATCTTTTTATCTATCGCAGCTTTACGAAGAGATTGCTTACTCCAATTTACAGGCTCGTGCGCTCCCTCTCCATCAATAAACCTTCCGAATGATTTATCGTGAGGCAATGAGGCGGGTATGTGAATTTCGTCTATAAGTGTTTTTCCGTCTGAACCAAACAAGTATAGCGCAGATACTCCTTCCAAGGTAAAATTCATGTGGAATAAACCTTTTTCCGGCCTACCATCTGCATAAAGCACCAGATACTTTCTTAGAGGAATTACCGTAGCGGTATTTCCTTTTGGAATCATATATCTTGTAGGATTGTCTTTACTATCTGTAAGATAGAAACCTGCAACATCAACCATGCCAAATGCCGTGTTGTAGAGTTCTACCCAACCGCATCTGTTGCCATTCTCATCTGCCAAGCCAGAGATATTTACAGGCAGAACCTCATTGATTCTGATATCTACCTGGCTCTGTGCATAGGACTTAGCAGAGACAAAGAGCAGCAATGCAAGTGTTATTGAAATTATCTTCTTCATTTTCAGCTCCTTTACAGTGGAAGATTATCGTGCTTTTTGGCAGGGTTAGTTAACTTTTTGTTCTCTAACTGATGTAGTGCACGGATAACTCTGAATCTGGTGTTTCTTGGCTCGATAACATCGTCTATATATCCGTACTTTGCAGCATTATAAGGATTTGCGAATGCATCTCTGTACTCCTTTTCTTTTTCTGCCTTAAAGGCATTAACATCTTGTGCCTCTTTCATTTCTTTGCCATAGAGAATTTCAATAGCTCCGCTAGGACCCATAACTGCAATTTCTGCATTTGGCCATGCGTAGTTGATATCTCCTCTCAGGTGCTTGGAGCTCATAACGCAATATGCTCCACCATAAGCTTTTCTGAGCACAACTGTAATTTTAGGAACAGTAGCTTCTCCAAAAGCATAGAGTAGTTTTGCTCCATGCAGGATGATTCCGTTGTATTCTTGCTGAGTTCCTGGCAAGAAGCCCGGTACATCTTCAAGAGTTAGGATAGGAATGTTGAAAGCATCGCAGAAGCGAACGAATCTTGCCCCCTTACGGCTTGAGTTGGAGTCGAGTACACCGGCGAGAACAGCTGGCTGGTTAGCAACGATACCAACGGTAATGCCATCGAATCTGGCAAAGCCCACTATGAGACTCTTTGCATAGTCTTTGTGTACCTCAAGGAATTTTCCATCATCTACAATGGCATTAATCACTTGGTACATATTGTAAGGCTTGTTAGGATTGTCTGGAATAATCTCATTCAGAAGATCGTCCATCCTGTTTACAGGGTCGTTTGTAGGAACGATAGGGGTTTTCTCAAGATTGTTCTGAGGTAAGTAAGATAACAGTTCTTTAATTGTTTGAATACCAACTTCTTCGTTATCTACGGCAAAATGAGCCACACCACTCTTGCTTGCGTGCACACTTGCGCCACCCAGAGTTTCTTGTGTAACATCTTCTCCGAGTACAGATTTAACTACCTTAGGACCAGTTAGGAACATGTAACTACCCTTGGCCATGATGTTAAAGTCTGTGAGTGCCGGAGAATAAACTGCACCACCGGCACATGGACCGAATATGGCAGAGATCTGCGGTATAACTCCACTGGCCAAAATGTTTCTCTGGAAAATCTCGGTATATCCGGCTAAGGCATTAACTCCTTCTTGGATACGTGCTCCACCGGAATCGTTGATACCGATAACAGGAGCTCCTACCTTCATGGCAATATCCATAACCTTGCATATCTTTTGAGCGAAAGTTTCGCTAAGAGAACCTCCGAGAACAGTAAAATCTTGTGCAAAGACATAGACGAGCCTTCCTGCTACCGTACCATAGCCGGTTACTACACCATCACCGAGAACACGGTTGTTCTCCATTCCGAAATTGGTGCAACGGTGTGTTACAAACATATCGAATTCTTCAAAACTGCCCTCATCGAGCAACATTGCAATTCTTTCTCTTGCAGTGTATTTTCCTTTTTCGTGCTGGGCATCAATTCTCTTCTGCCCACCACCTAAACGTGCTTTTTCCCTTAGGGAAATCAAAGCTTTAACTTGTTCGAGTTGCTGACTCATGGTATGTGTTGTTTTTATTGTTTCTTGTTAGGGTCTTCACATATTTCTGTAAGCACTCCGTGGGTTGATTTCGGATGAAGGAATGCAATGTTCAAACCTTCAGCCCCCTTACGTGGAGCCTTGTCTATAAGCTGCACTCCTTTAGCCTCTAACTCTGAAAGACAGGTAGTAACAGAAGGAGTTGAAAATGCTACATGATGTACGCCTTCTCCTCTTTTCTCAATGAACTTTGCTATAGTTCCTTCTGGGTCTGTACTTTCTAAAAGTTCTATTTTAGTCTGTCCTATTTTGAAGAAAGCTGTTTTTACTTTTTGATCTGTTACCTCTTCAATAGAGTAGCATTTGAATCCAAGGACGTTCTCATAGTAAGGAAGCGATTCCTCTATGCTCTTTACAGCAATACCGATATGTTCAATATGTGAGATATCCATTTTAACCTTCTTTTACTACTGAGTAATCATGTACCTTACCCTCATAAGAAGGGCAGTGAAGAATGCTAGTAACCAATGACTCCGGGGTCATTCGTTTAACAATCTTCTGAAGAGTGTCATCAGTTCCACACTCATAGAATTCAGTAACGCCGTTCTTAACCATATTGAATGTGATATCTGTCCAAAGAACAGGATAGGTCATCAACTTAATTTGATTCTCAAGTATCTCCTTGGGATCAGTATGAGGAAGTCCGTCTGCATCCTGATAGATAGGAATTTGAGGCGTTTTGAAGTTCAGTTTCTTTAATTCTTCTCCAAGAATCTTACCTTCCTCCGCCGAGTTAGGGGAATGACCTACACCCTTCATCGGAAGGACCAAAGCACGTTTGGCACCCATATCCTTAAGAATCTTACACGCTTTCTTAATACTCTGTCTAGCGCCGGTTATTACCAACTGGCCAGGTCCATTATAGTTAGCAATGTAAAGGCTCTCTCCATCATCTTCGCCAACCTCTTTCAAAACCTGCTGGACCTGCGCGTCAGGAATACCGATGATAGCGCCCATCGCACTCGGATGCTTCTGGAAAGCTTCATGGAAAACAAGACCTCGCGTTTTAATGAAAGGAAGAGTCTCTTCAAATGTCAGGGCACCGGCGACTACCATTGCAGCATATTCACCCAAGGAATGACCTGCCACACAATCAGGCCTAACATCATCCTGTGCCAATGCCGCCGCTACTTCATAAATAAAGATAGCAGGTTGAGTATAGCGAGTATCCATCAGAAGCTCTTCTGATGCACTGAAAAGTGTATCGGAGAAACGTTCACCTAAGATGTCATTCGCTCTCTCAAATATCTCTTTGGCTTTTGGGAACTGGGCATAAAGATCTTTACCCATCCCCTCCTTCTGGCAGCCTTGACCAGGAAATAAAAATGCTTTTTTACTCATGTCTCATTTTTCTTAAA
>DFIA01000012.1 GCA_002372015.1 Bacteroidales bacterium UBA3709
TAATATGTCAAGAATATAGATGAGGTATTAAAATTTATATTCTCTAAGTCTGAATAGCAATGTATGAAGGTAAAAATTGAACAACAATGGGGCCAGATGCTCGCCGAGGAGTTTAAGAAAGAGTATTTTGAATCTCTGGCAGCTTACCTTCATAGAGAAAAAGATTCCGGAGCGGTTATTTACCCTCCGGGATCTCTTATTTTCAATGCTTTCTATCTAACCCCATTCAACAATGTAAAGGTAGTTATTCTCGGTCAAGACCCCTACCACAATCCGGGACAAGCTCACGGATTAAGTTTTTCTGTACCTGAATCTGTAGCCCTGCCTCCTTCTCTAAAGAACATTTACAAAGAAATAGAAAGCGATTTAGGTATAAGCATTAAAGGCAAAAGCGGTAATCTTGAGGGGTGGGCTAAACAAGGAGTCTTTCTTCTAAACGCCATACTAACCGTAAAAGCCAACTCTCCTGCCTCGCATAGTAAGATAGGCTGGGCTACGTTTACAGACAGCGTAATAAAAACAATATCAGATAATAAAACCGGAGTAGTTTTTATGCTTTGGGGCAACTTTGCAAAAAGCAAAAAAGCCCTGATAGACACCTCTAAGCATCTGGTACTCGAAGCAGCCCACCCTTCGCCTTTGGCAGGCGGTGCTTTCTTTGGATGCAAACACTTTTCGCAGTGCAACTCATATCTGCTACAAAAAGGCAGCACCCCTATAGACTGGAGCCGATAAAAACTCTCAATTATTTGAACATTTTATTTTTTCGTACATTTACGCTGAAATTGTAAAAGATTTGAGATGCGCACAGCTATTTTTCCGGGTTCTTTTGACCCTTTTACTGCCGGACATCTGGATGTATTGGATTCTGCACTAAAACTGTTTGATAAAGTGATAGTTGCTGTTGGCTACAACAGCAATAAAGCAAGAAGCGGCTTCTTTCCTGTAGATATAAGAATGAAAATCATAAAAGATTCTGTAAAACAATACGGAAAGAAAGTAGATGTATGCTGCTACAAAGAACTCACAATAGAGCTCTGTCATAAACTTGGGGTAAACTTTATAGTAAGAGGTTTGCGTACCACCACAGACTTTGAATTTGAAGGAGTTATAGCACAAGCAAACAGAGTTATGGATCCTGAGGTTGTTACCGTTTATGTACAGGCGAGCCACCACTTCTCCTTCATTTCCTCTACAGTTGTGAGAGATGTGTTGATTCACAACGGAGACGCAACACCATTTATGCCAGAAGGCGTTGATTTGAAAAAATACATAAAAGCCAAAAAAGAAAACTCGTAACAATGTCGGGAGAAGAATATATTTCTGAATACAAAAACAGAAGAACATTATTGGCAGTTCTTCTGCTGCTCCTGACATCTGCCACCCTATTTGCTCAAAGAGGAGTCTATGATATACGTATAGACCTCAGCCATATAGGCTCTAATAGCCTGCCACCCGGCAGTATGGTTTACATGGGCAAATATATCTTCGATTCTAAAAACAGTATGCGGGTAATAGACTCTGCCCGTGTAGATAAAAAAGGTGTAGCAAGGTTCAAAGGATATACACATCCCATAGATTTAGACAAAGATCAGAGAGATGTGTTTACCGCAGGGCAATATATTATTTATCAACGAAATAACATCACAAACGATATTCTTTTTAATGTAGATTTCTTTTACTCCGATTCACGGGGAAAGAATTTTAAGGAGAAAGTGAAATACAGCGGAGAAGGCACTTGGACCAGAATAAAACCATGGAGCGATAAATACGGCCCCGAGAATGAGCTTGCTTTTGAAATTCAAAGATTGAGCCGCCAGAATGGAGCAGACTTCAACCCCCTCCATAAAAGAGCTCTTAAAGAAATACCTAATTCTCTAACAGGAACGCTGTTGCAGTTTCTCATCAATTCAGACTATACCAACAGCAAATTCGCAGATTTAGCAGATGAAAGGTTATACTATACTAATTTTGGCTTAGTTGAACTATACAGATTTCTGAGTGGCCTTTCTGCCTCATCAGAAAATACCAGAAACTTGGCAATAGATTATCTGCTTAAAAACAAATCTATTACACACCAAAAACTGAGGGCTGCCATTGCTATGCACTGCTTCCGTTATTTCTCTTCTACACCAGTAATGGGCTGCGAAGGAAGTGCGGTATATGTAGCAGAAAAATACATTTTAGGCAACGAGGCTATACCATCTTCAGATATAGCAGAGGTTGCCTACTATGTTACACTCAACAAAGGAACTCTCATAGGTAACAAAGCCCCAAAGCTCAACTTAAAAGACACTTCTGAAAACTTACGAAGCATAGAGGAAGTAATGGGAGAGTATTCGGTAATTTATTTTTATTCAGACGATTGCTTGCACTGCAAAACTGAGACACCCCTATTTGTAGATTTTCTCAACCACTACAGACACTCTCCCCTAAATGTTTTTACCGTATATACAGGTACCGACAAGTTGGCTTGGCTGGCGTATGTAGAAAAAAACTTCAATACTGCCAATCCTTTTATAAACTGGATTCATACGGCAGATTTGAGCAGAGAAAGCAACTTTCCGGTAGATTACGGCATTATAAGCACCCCCAAGATGTTACTGTTAGACAATGGTTTGAGAATAATAGGCAGAGGCATTTTAACTTCTACACTATCAGGTATTCTCGAAAACGAGAATAAAAAAACTAAAGAACAGTTCAAATACTTGTCTATTATTTTTCCAGACAAGGCCTCTTTCTCAGATTCAACAGAAATCATTACAAGAAAAGCTGCAATAGACAAGATATATGAAGGTGCCGGCTCCGATATTAAATACCGCAATAACCTTCTCAGGCTAACATATCTGTACTTGTTTTCTTCTGATTTCTACCCTAATCAGGAGGCCGCTGCCTATATTGGCAGCAAATATATCTGCCCATATAGCCAAACTTTTGACGATACGGTTTTTGTATCCAATGTATGCAGAGCCGTAGCCGCTTTCAATAAAAACAAGCTCAATACTCAAGCCACAGACTTGCAGCTTTCAGACATTGCAGGCTATCCGGCAGATCTCTTATATCCTTCCGATAAATACAAGGTGCTGATTTTTTATAAAACAACTTGCGGCATCTGCAGCACAATTTCAGCAGATCTTGTAAGGCTATGGAAAAAGTATAGACAAAAGGTAGCCTTTACCGGCATCTATGTAGGGCAAGATGTTCAGGCTTGGCGCAAGTTTGTTCTGGAAAACAAGCTGGAATTCCGCCAATTATACGACAAGGAAAATATCGCAGGTTTACACTTGGCGTATGATGTAGAAACCGTACCGCATATTTATGTAGTATCTCCAGATAATATCGTAGAGGCCAAGGATATAGGTATTGCCGATCTCGAAAATTTACTTAAAATCAAGACTATCCAATAACACTCACTATATGCTTACAGGAAAGTATCTGGCATTTTACAAGGCTCTTGTGAAACTAATTCCTAAAGAAAGAATGTTCCACGATCCTCTATCTACCTTAGCTTATGGCACAGATGCCTCTTTCTATAGGTTAATACCAAAACTGGTGATTATGGCCTACTCGGTTGGCGAGGTTAGAGAAATCTTAATTACTGCCTATCAGATGGAGATTCCGGTAACTTTCAGGGCTGCTGGTACATCGCTGAGCGGACAAGCTTTATCCGATTCTGTGCTTGTTATTGCCACACACGGTTTCAAAAGGTATAGCATTTCAACGAGAGGCGAAATGATTCGCTTAGAGCCAGGTATAAGAGGAGCCATGGCCAACCGCCTCCTTACCAGATACGGCAAAAAGATAGGCCCTGATCCGGCCTCCATAGACTCAGCAATGATTGGTGGCATTGCTGCAAACAATGCCAGTGGAATGTGCTGTGGCACAAGCCAAAACTCCTATAAGACAGTTGCACACATAAACATTATTCTGCCAGATGGCACAGATTTAGACACATCTGATCTATCCTCTGTACAAAGATTCCGTAAAAGTCATAAAGCACTTTTAGAGGGCTTAGAAAACATAGCTAAAAGAATTAAAGAGAATACCACTCTCAGGCAGAGAATAGAAAGAAAATATAAGATTAAGAATACCACTGGTTACAGCCTTAATGCCTTTGTAGATTACACAGACGGAATAGATATTCTCAAACACCTAATCATAGGCTCAGAAGGTACCCTGGCCTTTATCTCAAATATAACCTATAAAACCGTAGATAACCCAAAGTTCAAGGCCTTGGCTCTAATTATTTTCCCTACAATAAAAGAAGCATGCTTAGCAGTTCAAAGTCTTATGCAACTGCCGGTTTCTGCAGTAGAACTCATAGACCGTGCTTCTATTAAGAGTGTAGAAAATGCAGATGGAGTACCGGAGTATCTGAAAAACCTTCACGAAGATAATTGCGGCCTGCTTGTAGAAATTACAGAACAAGATAAACATTCCCTTTTAGGCAAGATTAAACGAATTACAGAAGCTATGGACAAGTTCCATACTGTACTGCCGTTTGACTTTACCACAGACCCTGCAGAACAGGCTACTTTATGGAAAGTTAGGAAAGAATGTCTGCCTACCGTAGCCGGAATGAGAAAAGCAGGCACCACTGCCATAATTGAGGATATATGTTTTCCGGTGCCGCAACTGGCAGATGCAGTTACCGATTTGAGAAAGATTTTTGACAAAGACGGATACAGCGATGCCGTTATATTCGGACATGCCTTGGCCGGTAATCTGCATTTTATGTTCAACCAAGACTTTGGCAATCCGCAAGAGGTACAGAAATATGCCAAACTAATAGACGATGTGGTAGAACTTGTTGTAAACAAGTACGATGGTTCTCTTAAAGCAGAGCACGGCACGGGGCGTAATATGGCACCTTTTGTAGAAAAAGAGTGGGGTGAACAGGCCTATGCTCTAATGAATGAAATCAAACACTTGTTTGACCCTAAAGGTATTCTGAATCCAGGTGTTATCCTTAATAAAGACCCTGAAGCTCACATCAAAAACCTAAAGCCATGCCCACAAACCAATCCCGAAATAGATAGGTGCATGGAATGCGGCTTTTGTGAAAAAAACTGTGTTTCAGAAGGTCTGACCTACTCCCCAAGACAGCGAGTTGCCGCCTACAGAGAAATATCCAGATTAGAAAAATTGCAGACCAAGCAAGCCGACCTTGCCCTTATGAAGAAAACTTTCAAATATATGGGCGACAAAACTTGTGCTGCAGATAGCCTCTGTGCGGTAGCCTGCCCTGTTAAGGTTGACAACGGCAAACTAACAAAACAATTACGTTACCTAAAGCATACAGACAAACAAGAAAACAGGGCAACCTTTCTTGCAGCACATTGGAACAGAGCTGTATGGGGCATGAAAGCTGCTTGGAAAGTTTCTTACCTACTCAGAAGAGCTGTTGGTAAAAAAGTAATGAGCGTTTTGGCAAGCACGGCCAGAGTGCTGTCATTTGGGCTCATACCTCATTGGAACCCAAGCTTTCCAGATGGTAACAAAAAAATCATTAAGCGTATAACAGGCAACGGTTCAGCGCTTCAAGAGGGTACTAAGGGCAAAATTGTATATTTTCCAAGTTGCCTTACACGCTCCATGGGCAACAGCAAAGACTATCATAGAGCACTCACTCTAACCCAACTCACAGACAGTCTAATACGTAGGGCCGGATACAGTGTAGTCTATCCGAATAATCTTAACAAACTATGCTGCGGCATGGCCTTTTCCAGCAAAGGCTTTGTTAAGGCCGGCGATATGTTAAACAATAATCTCATAGAAGAATTATTAAAGGCCTCAGAAGGCGGCAAACTACCAATTGTCTGCGACATGACTCCTTGCCTGTACACCCTAAAATCCAATGCTCCACAAACCCTCAAATTATATGAGCCGGCAGAATTTGCCAAGCTATATCTCCTGCCTAATTTAAATATCACAAAATTAGATAGGAGCATTGCAGTTTTTGCTGTATGTACTTCAAAAAAATTAGGTGTAGATTCCACTATCGTTGAGGTAGCAAAACAATGTGCTCAAAAAGTAAAAGTTATTGAATCTAACTGTTGCGGCTTTGCCGGCGATAAAGGCTTCTATACTCCGGAACTCAACGATTGGGGGCTCAGAGAACTGAAAATACAGGTTAAAAACTGTACAGAAGGCTACGCCACCAGCAGAACATGCGAAATAGGCTTATCTGAACACAGCGGCATAACCTTCAAGAATCTGCTATATCTTGTAGATGAGGCCTCTACTACAAAAAGCAGCGATTTAAGTACCACACAAAAGATACCTATTACATAGCATTTAAAACTTTAAAGAGGAGTAAAATCTACCCTATTTTTCAGAGGTCAGCTCCAATGCCTCTACAGTGATACCTGTCAAATAAACAGATTTGACAGCATAATCTTTTTTTGTAATTTTGCAGCCGCTTTAAGCCGGGGGTGTTCTGGTTTTGACATCTGATTAATTGATTGGCAAGCGTGCCGAGCGTTGGAAGCGTAGCTCGTTAATATCTAACTTTCAGCCATTAACTGGCGAAAACAACGTAAGACTCGCTGCGTAGTTAGCAAAGCTAACTTGCTTAATCCTTGAGGCTCAAGGAGCTTCGGACGAGTATCCCGTCGGATTTTCTTTCTTCTTGAATCCGATATATGGGGTATCATCTTAAAGAAGAATGCGGCGGCAGACTCCTTTAATGCCTCTCAAGAACTAAAGGATAAGCTGTTGGATTGCCTGCTTTAGGGCAGACAGCAGACGAAAAACAAACTAAAGATACGCACGTAGAAAACCAGTTGATGGTCTGATTGGACAGCGGTTCGACTCCGCTCACCTCCACTATTTCAAAAGCATTTTGAATAAACCCTCGCCAAAGGAAACCACTCCGAGTACGATTATCAGTATTCCGGCAATTTTGTTTATAACAATCAGTTGCCTTAATCTGAATTTCTTTCTAAAGATATTCACTAAAGTACTCAAAGAGAACCACCACAGCACAGTACCCAAGAAAATAGAGATTAAAACTATTCGTACAATGGTTGGAGCTTCATCTGGCGGAAATGCCGAAATATCTAAACGAACAGCCGCTATCATTGCAAATATCAGAAATATAGAGCCCGGATTTGTTATAGTGATGGCAAGCGATTCCAACATATCCTTCAGCCCCCTGCTACTCTTGTTCTTTTGCCTTATCTGCCTTACCGGATTGCTTCGATAGACTTTAATTCCAATAAGAGCTATTACAATGCCACCAAGAATCAAAACTGTAGCCTTATGCTTTGTAAGAAAATCGTCTATCAGAAATAAACCCAGCATAGACAAAGCCGCATAGAAGGTATCTGATATGGAGGCTCCTATACCTGTAAGAAAACCGCTCAATCTACCTTTGCTCAATGTTTTCTGGATACAAAGCACCCCCACGGGCCCCAATGGTATGGAAGCCCCAAGCCCTACTATTATTCCTTTAATAAAAACTTCAAACATAATTAGTATCCGAAGCTGCAAATTTACTAAGCCTAACTACCGTTTTCGTTTTTTTTACTGCTAATCAATTTCTTACAACAGCCACTTTATCTTTACCCACACTACCCGACACCCACAACCGTAATTACTCCCAAAAGCGGAACAAAGGTATAATTTTTTTTAAAAAAAGTTACTTCACCCTCGTTAAAGTCATCTTCATTGGAATACTACAACTTTCTTTTGACGAACCAGACAAAATGCATTCATCATTTTTATCATTTGAGAAAGTCGGTTTAGTCATATCCCAGTACAAGAAGTCGTTTTTATCATCCATTCTCTCCACCGAAATTGGAAAAGCCGGATGACCTTTTCTAAGCAATACATCATAAAATAAGAAAGCTGAAACTCCCATATCTCTATTACAACCGCCTGTGATTGGAATCATATCGCTGGAGAGGGCCATAATTTCATCCATAGTAGCAAAGGAAGAGTATTCAACCTCATATTTTAAATAATCATATACTGATATTCCCATCTTAGAATAAGAAAAAAAGCCGATAAAATACGGTAAAGGGTTTTCTTTATTAAATTCATAGAGTGGCTTATACAACAATTTAAGTACGAAAACCTCCTGAGTTTTTGCATTCTCATACCTCCAAGTACCTTCATATGCTGCCCGAATTTGCTCATAACTATAGTCTCTATTCTGCGCTTCCAGAACTATCGGGAGCAATAAAAGAAAGGCTGAGATTATTATTTGTTTTTTCATATACTCATTTATTATATAGTTGAGTAAAACAATTTATTGATTCTTTATTGATATTTGAAGAAGTTCCAGGATTATTCTTATTCCAACGAAAGTTTAGGCAATTAACTGAGTTGCGAGTAATATCAATTAAACTATACGACAATCCTATCTCTTTTAAGATAGGTGATATTCATGTTTGGCTGTCTCACCGCGATAAATACTCGTCTTACTTTGAGGAAGTATATATCATGCAGACTTTTAAGATTTATTTTCATTAACCGAGCAACAAATGAGCAATAAATTTATAAAAAAGTTGAGAAATCTTGTATAAAGTTGAGAAGAATAAAATAGCGTTAGAAGTACTTATAGTCCACTAAATGCTTTCCTATAGGGAATCTAAACAAATTTACCTAAATTTGAAATATGAAAAAAAATAGTAGCAGAAATCTTTGGTTATTATCTATCCTATCGGGAATCCTACTTTCCATTCCGTTTATCCTCCCCCACTGCGGCCTTGTATCTCTATTTGCATTAGTACCCCTATTTGCCGCAGAATGTATTGCATCTGAGAATAAAGTCAGGCATTTTTGGATTTACTACTATTCAAGCTTCCTGATATGGAATATCATAAGCACATGGTGGATATGGTATGCTACACCTTTGGGGGCAGTAGCGGCTATAATCCTCAATGCACTGCAAATGGCTATAATTTTTAGGATATTCCGCTTTCTTAAAAAGAGAAGATACGGCCTTGGCGCATATATAGCCTTTGCTACTGTATGGTGCTGGTGGGAGCATTGTTATCAAACCTGGCAAGTAACCTGGCCGTGGCTCACCCTCGGCAACAGTTTTGCCCAAAGCATCAAACACATCCAATGGTACGAGGTAACAGGCAGTATTGCAGGCTCTTTGTGGATTATTCTGGCCAACATACTTGTTTTTACAACAATACGCAGGGCTTCTGTAGGCAAACAATACTCACGATGGGCTGTTGCCGCTTTAATATTGATTATTGTACCAAGCACTATATCGCATATCAGATATGCCCAACTTGGAAAACACATTGCCGGTTATCAAGAAACCGATGCTAAAGAAGTGGTGATTCTACAACCCAATATAGACCCCTATGCAGATAAATTTGCGGGAAAAACACAAGCCCAACAAGATTCAATACTGCTGAAGCTGGCTAATGAGAACACTTCTAATAAAACTTTTCTTGTGTTGGCACCGGAAACATTTTTTAATCCGTCTGCAGCATCTGGCAGCATTGTAGAAAATCACCCTGCAAATCCAACATTAGACACTATTATGAGTTTTGCATCAACCCACAAAGTCAATTTTATATTTGGGGCAATTACTCAGAAATACTATCCAAAAGCCACAAGCAAACCCACCAGAAGTGCAAGGGAAGATATTGCTGGTACTTGGTGGGATGTATTTAATACCGCTGTGTTTACAGATAAAAACAAACAAATAGATTTTTATCATAAATCTAAACTTGTAATACTCGCAGAAACAATACCTTATATCGGAGATAAAAGTATCTTATCCAACTTGGGGATAGATTTGGGAGGAGGTTTTGGTAATTTTGGAATTCAGCATTTCAGAAGCATTTTCAACACAGAAGAAGATATTAGGATAGGTACTGCCGTTTGCTACGAATCTGTATTCGGCAACTTCTTTAGAGAATACATCAAAGCCGGCGCCAATTTTATGACAATCATAACCAACGATGGATGGTGGAAAAATACGGCCGGCCATATTCAGCATCTTCATTATGCATCGCTTAGAGCAATAGAAACAAGAAGAGATATAGCAAGAAGCGCAAATACCGGCATCTCTGCCATCATAAACAAACGAGGAGATATAGTAAGCCAGACTCAATGGTGGAAAGAATGTGCCATAACAGGTAACGTATTTCCGAATGAGCATATCACTCCGTTTGTAAGATATGGCGATTTAATTGGCAAGAATTGCGGTATAGTTGCTCTTGCGCTCATTGTAGTTCTATTAGTCTCTAAGCGGAAGAATTACGCTTAGGATAGGCTATTCTGGCATGATATATTTCTCTTATCTGACGCTTTAATACAGACTTTATAATGTTCAAGTTCTTGAATGTTATATCTGCTCGCATTAACTGATTGCCGGCAATACGCTTAGACACCACATTATCTACAAGAGCGGATATCGTTTCTTCAGAATACTCCGACAAAGAACGGGCTGCCGCCTCCACTGCATCGGAAATCATTACCACAACTTCTTCTTTTGTTGAGGGAAGATTTCCCTGATAGGTAAATAGGTGCCTGTCTGCAGGGTCGCCACCATTATTACAATAAACATTGTAAAAATACTCTGTAACAGAATGTCCGTGGTGCGACAGAATAAAGTCTTTTATAAGTTTGGGAAGCTTTGCCTTATCGGCCATAACCACGCCATCCTCTACATGCTTGATAATAGTTTGTGCACTTTCTACAGGAGATAAATCTTTGTGATAATTGATGCCGGCTCTGGAATTTTCTATAAATGCCTGTGGGTTGTTTAATTTGCCAATATCGTGATACAAGGCGCCCACTCTTGCTATTCGTGGATTACAACCTATGGCAAGAGCAGCTCTCTCTGCAAGATTTGCCACTTGCATGGAATGTTGAAATGTACCCGGAGCTTTTGTTGCAAGTTCTTCAAGTATCTTATTCTCTGTATCAGACAAATCTTTTAAAGTTGATATGGATACCATATAGAATATTTTTTCCATAAGGAAGACAAATGGATAAGTTACCACTACCAGTACCGAACCTATGAACAGGTACAAATAGATTTTCTGATCCAGAGGGAATATCGTTCCATCAGAAAGCAACTTAAATCCAATATGTACAATTACAGCGGCAATAAACAAATAAAGTGTATTGACAAACTGTAGCCAGCCTCTCTGATATAGAGAAAATGTTACAAATGCAATAGTGCCACTAACTGCAGCTATCATATACAATTCTATGCCGTTTTCGGAAATCAAAAGCAACGGCATTACAGATACAAGATAAACCGGCAGAACAACCCTGTTGTAAAGGAAGGCACTGATATACAGCACAGATACAGCAAACGGTAGCAGGTATAATAAATCTGGAGAAATTTTTCTCACCAACACCATAACAACAAAATTGAGGCACGTAATAAATATCAAAAAATTGAATTCGTTTTGATGGGTGAGCACATCTGGGTCTGAAAAATAAACTGCTATATAAAGTAATACCAAAAGCACCGATATAATCAGCAAATGGCCCAGATATAACATAAACATATTCCCTGAATAGCCTACACTTTTTTGGTATTCAGCTTTATACGAATCTAATATCTGTGCTATTTCGGCCGTTACTATCTCGCCTTCCGATACGATGTTTTCTCCTGCATAGACCATACCCTTTGTAGGAGAAATATAATTTACTGCCATCCGGTGCAACTCATCTGTAGTGTTTTTATCGTATATAAGATTGGGAGAGATATAATCTTCAATAGCCAAAGAAGCACATAGAGAATCTATGTCTAAATGAGGTAAAGCATATTTAAGTTCTGCTTCTATGGTTTTAGCAGCCTTCTGCGGAGTATATAAATCTTTCTCTATTTCAGACGATGCGTTTCTTCCCCGCTGGATAAAAACCACTTTGTCTTCCAGTGTTTTTTCTGGTAATACTCCTGTCTGATAAATCTCGGCAAGAGATTTTGAAACTATCTCCTGAACAGCAGACAACACGCTATCAGAAAAACATTTTTCAGAAAAAGAAGTAAGAGCATTGTTAAGGGCGTTTTCATCTTTTCTAAAGTACTGAATCATAGACTCAGCCGCCTTGCTCTTTTCTTTTGAGAGTTCTTCCTGTGTTTTTAGAATCGGAAAATCTATAGGCGCCTCCAATGTGGCATACAACCAAGGCGAACCTTTTTTGTAGTGATAACGGAATTTGCCATCGGTTGGATAAAAGAACATCATTACAACTAAGGCTATGCCCAGTGCCAAAAAGTTTCCCCGCTTTCCAAGCACTTTCCTCAACTTGAATAGATCTACCCTTTCCATTTTATAAAATTCTTATAGGATGCAATTTAAGTAGAAAATAGTGAAACACCCAAAAAAACGGGCTATATTTGCACTATCATGAAACGAATAACTCTAATATCCGTAATTTTCGTCTTTGCTGTTTCCGCTGTTTTTTTAGCCTATTCTCCTTTCCAAGGCACTCAAATGGAGAAGTCGGCTAAGCTCAATAGCTGGTGGAATGAGGTTGTTAAGACCAAATACTACACAGTAGATTTTAGCCAATTCACATTCAGAGATATAAAAGAACTAAAAAGAAGAAAATATAAAAGCGATTGGCAAGAGGCTCAGAAACTGCTACTCAGAATCCCCCGTAGCGAGCGGAGCTATAACTGGCTGGCTGTATATGATAACAGAAAACACTTCTGCGGTTTGCTGAGCGAAAACAAGATAATAGCCAATGCAGGCACCAAAGGCTCGCAAGGTAAAGAGGTTTACCTAAATATGTTCCTTAATACAAAGCATTTACCTTCTGCCCACTATCTTGTAGATAACATCAGTTACTACACAGATAACCTTGGAAGAATAGTGAGAGTATATTGTCCCGATCTGCAACTAAAACCCAGAGGGCGCAACCAAAAATCTCAAAGATATTCCGTGAGTTTTAAGGATGGGAAAAAGGGAGATAATTGCGGACATCTTATACCCCAAGCCCTGTATGGCCCCGCCGAACAAATCAATTATGTACCGCAAAGAAGAGAGCTTAACTCCGGTAGTATCTTGGAGTTAGAGAAAAAGGCCATAAACGCAAAAAGAGCCGGTAGGTTGGTAAAATACGATATAAAGATATTATATCACAAAAATGAAAAAAGACCTTACGGTTTTGAAAGCAGCGTTAAAGCATACGACAATACCGGCAAACTAATAGCCAACTATACAGGTGTATTTGATAATAGTATTCATAAATAGCAAAGAGTAACATTATGCAAACCCCAACGCCACCCCCATATATCAATCTTCTGGTTGAATATGCTCTAAATAACCTCAAGGGCACCATAACAGACCTAAATATGGTAAGATCTACATCGCTGAAGATTACCACATCTGAGAGAGAAGCTGTTTTCAGCCAAAGTGCACTTACATATCAGGAAAAAATACTGCTGGATTGCTCCGGAGTTTTTCAACTTGCAAAAAAGATATTAGAGCATCGCAACCGTTGCTTTTCAACAATAAAAATTACAATTTTTTTCAGCAAGGGGGTTGTGAAAAATATAAGCTATAACTTATATTCTAAGCACTGCTGAGCGCTTATATCAAGTACTGCTGAGCGCTTATACCAAGCATTGCAAAGCGAACACCTTAAATGCTGCTAATCAAAATACAAGACGGTTCTAAAACTTGAAAAACAATCTTTTTTCTTGTATTGATTAGGTTGCCTGTAGCCTTGTCTATTCTCAATATTTGTACACATTTGTCTTTCTGACAGCATACAAACATAAACTCTCCGTCTGGAGAAATTGTAAAACTTCTGGGGTAACTGCCCGTTGCAATAAAAGCCATTCTTGCTAAAGTACCATCTTCATCTACCTTAAATACAACTATTCCATCGGTTCCTTTCCTAATAGAGGCATACAGAAAGTTTCCGTCTGGCGACAGATGAATATCTGCACTGGCTTTATTGCCGTTACGATCTGCTACTATATCCTGTAGCTGCCTGAAGATAAGATTATTACCAACCTCATTCATAGTATATGTAAGAATGCGTCCACTTGTTTCGCACAACAGGTACATCATTCTTCCGTCTTTAGACAATTCTATATGCCGTGGGCCATAACCAGCCGGCACAGACACAAAAGAAGAATCTGTATTAACGAGTTTAAGAGCTTTACCAAAAAGAAGATTGCCTTCTTTAGACAAGGTTGTATCTTCTACTATCCTCAAGACATACACTCTATCTAAACCCTTATCTGTAGCTAACAGATAATCATTCCCACTCCGCTTTCCTCTAACTATCCTAACTGTGTGAACTCTGGATACTTTTCTGTGTTCAGAAGACACAAACGAAACTACCTGAGAACGTTTTTTTATTCCTCCCAGAGTATCGGCAGGATACACAGAGATACCTCCCTTGCCATAATTAGCCGTAAAAACATGGCCTCTGTAATAAGTTAAATAGCAAGGATCTGCACCGCCATCTTGCCTACTACCCAAAGGATGGCCGGAATTACAGACATATCCCCATACTCCCGAAGTTGCTCCGCTCTCGCTCACTCCGTATAGCTTCTTAGCCGCAGGAGTAAGGCACAGATAAGAGGGATTAACAGCTTTATAGTCTCCTATAACGGTGCTTTCGAGATTCTTTGCATTAAACACACATTTTACGGCAGAAGACCCATAACCTCCTATATATAAAAAATACTGACTGCCCATAGATGTCCTAAAACGCAAAAACGCTATTACCGCTAAAAACAAAGCCAGCAATACAGCCGGCACAAGAAAAAACATATTACGCCTTGCAAAAGAACTCATAAATTACCATCTAAAGCATAATCTACGCATCTGTTTAGAAAACGAGAGAAATCGCTACATTTCTTTAATCTGGCGGCCACTCGCTGCGCCAAATCAGGCTTACTAAAAAGAAACTCATCGTCCATAACCTTGGTAAGATTGATATCTTTAAGTCTGATAAGCTCTCTCCACTGCTTGTTCTCCACATTTTCAAAACCAGCCGGCAAGTTTCTGCTTTTGCTGCTAAACAACTCAAATCCTTTGGCTTTGTCAACCACACTTAAAAAAGCATCCCCATTTACCGACACTTCGTCTCTGA
>DFIA01000043.1 GCA_002372015.1 Bacteroidales bacterium UBA3709
CCACCACCGATGTAAGCCCGGCTCTAAACTCCACTACTCCATTGAGCTTTACATTCCTTACGCTTCCTGTAGATATAGAGCAATTGGAGCTGGAGCTCAATCTTCTTGTAGGGAGCAAGCGCGACAGGCGTACTTCAAGATTAAAACTTCAGACAGCGAACTCCGGTGTGAAGAATTGGATACGTCTTTCCAAGGGAAAAAAGCTTACTGTGTCTAATTTGAGGACCGGCGGCCTTGATACTTTGTTTGTGGTGCCGGATACAGTACATGTGTATGCCAACTCATACAAAGCAGCGGCAAGTAAGCCTTTCTCTATTACCAGTTATACGGAGAATGCTAATGGCACAAAAACTGTTCAACCGGTTACAGCAACTTTTGCTCTGTCGGAAGAGGGGCCTTGGTATGCCGATAATGCTACCAATATGCCGGACGAACTTAAAAAAATGGTTTATCAGTACACTGATTATAGGCTTACTCAATATAATTCTGATGCTTATCAGACCGACAGGAATGCAACAACAGGCGAAATATTAAATAGGATAATTGTTGTAAACGGCAATACTGATCCCGTTCTTGTATGCAAAGATGCTCAAGAGAGAGCAACTCTTTTAAGAAATCGCCCAACCAATGGATATACCGAGGACGCTCCTCAGGATTTATCTCAAATGAATCCTTTAACAGGGGAAATGAGAACAGGATACCAGAAGACTAAAACAGCGAACAGTTACATTATACAAAGGGGAGGTTGGTATATGCTGCCATGTGTTTTTGGTAATAGTTATGATTTTGACTACAACGGTAGTGGTGAAGGTCTTTATGGAGAAGCTTTTGATGTACGCGATTTGGCTAGCGGAATAAATGCCCTGACAGTGTTCAGAGACTACCTAAACAGAGCTATCTACAAAAAGAATGATTCTAATACAGCTCGCAGATCCACTCCTGCTATTCGTTTATCTTATTCTGTAGATATGGATGTAGAGGATTTTATGAACAATTTTGAGGCGGTGTATGTGTGGCAGGCTGGGAATGGTAATACTCTTTATCCTGGAGATGAATTTTTGACAATTCCACAAGGTAGTGAAGAACTTACTGCTCCAGGACATGGTCTTTGCGATTTTCAAATGGCGGTACCGTATTCGTATTTTCTCTGGCATCGTCCCAATTCAGGTGAATATAATGTTGGCGTATCTCGTCCTGTATATATTCGTTTTAAAATAGATGAGACAAAACTAATGGAAGGCAATGTTATTATAGCGTTAAGAGAGAAACAAGCCTATAATCGAAATCAAAGAATAGTCTGGAGCTGGCATATCTGGATAACTGCAGAAAACCTTTCTGTAGAGCAGGTGAACCTGTACCCTCAAGAGAGTAGAACGGAAGAGAATCTGCTATTGAATGTTCCTCTTGGTTGGGTTAGGAGAGAGACAGTGAGATTTCCTGAAAGGACATTTTATATGAAGTTAAAACAGAATTCAACAAATTTGGAGCGTATAGTAACAGTATTTCAACATTCTAAAGATGATATAAACGGATTCGCTCCTTATTACCAATGGGGCCGTAAAGATCCTATCTTGCCTGGAAAACTATTAGCTGGGCAGCGTACAGGATCTCATACCCCACCTCTCAGGCCAGACAAGTATGAAATGTTCAACAACAACGGCAATATTCTTTCAGTTGGAACAGGTTATAGCAGTGCTATTCAAAATCCACATAAACTTGTAGCAAACACTGCATACAACATTTGGCATGGAGGTGACCGTGCTATGGTAAATCTTTGGTTGCCAAGAAGAAATAAAGCGACTCCGTACGCCGATACCACTGACTATGAATATCCGACAGGAAAGTCTATTTATGACCCGTGCCCTCCTGGCTTTGCGGTACCAAAAGCAAATTTTGGATTTGGTGTACTTAAGGGAGAGGTAAATAAACACAACATTAATCAAAGGAGTGAAATCAGATGGAATCTTATATGGGAAAAAGGTTCTGATTTGGTGGGAGATGGAGGTGTGTATATAAAGAGATATCCGGAAGATACAGAAGGTTTCTATCTTCCAGCTCTTGGAGCAACTTCTTCTGGTCAAGTTACTCAAGCATCAACATTCCAAATAGCCTATTGGACTTATGCAGGTTACGAAGATTATTCGTATGACTATGACAATTCGGACCCTCCACAAATTATCAACACCAATTATTATCTAAAAGCCAGGATGTTCCGTATAGGCCACGGCTCATGGAACGATCTTGTCTCCTCCGCTACTTTGCCTTATGTACGTCCTTATGAAATTATTGATGGAAGTTATGCTGCTTCTATTATACCTCAAAGACGATATACGAGACCAGCAGGAGATCCATTAAATTATTAACAAACTACAAGATTTGTCAAATTATGTTTCCTATTAGGGTGGCTAAAGTCTGTTTGACTTTTTAGCCACCCTAACTATTTTTCTCCTAACTTTATCAAAGAGGAGCTAATTGCTTCCAGCAGAAGAATTGCGGCCTAGATGCTTCAGCAGGGCTTTTCTCTTGAGACGAATTCAATATGTACAGGACTTAGGCAAGAAGACATAGCTTTGCTCTGAGGCTCTGCGACAAAGGATTTGAAAAAGGGTTGTGGTTGAAAGGTGAGGGGGTAAAAGAGTATTTGATACGCAGAAATAGTGTTGATTAACTTGTGTTTGTGTGGGTTTTTATAAGTCGTGTAAATCTACAAGTTTATTGATTATTGCATATACGGTTAAGCCGGAAATGGAGTTGATGCCGGTTTTACGTGATATGTTTTTCCTGTGTGTGGTAACGGTGTGTATAGAAAGGTGTAGTTTGTCTGCAATTTCTTTGTTTGTAAGGCCGGCTGCTACTGCAACCAATACTTCTTTTTCTCTTTGAGACAGAGCATTGCGGTCTTCTATGGTTTTATTATCGGGAGTATCTTCGTTATTGAATAGCAGCAGGAGCTTTTCTATTATTTCTTTTCTGTTGTCCCAAATAGAGAAGTATGAATCAAATAAGTGCAATCTCTTGTTATTTGGCAGTGTGGTTATTAGGGCTACTATGTGCGAAGATGTCTCCGACGGAATAATAGAGCGGACTTCTGAATACTGATCGAATTTTAAAGCTATGGTATCTACAATGGTTAGATCGGTTCCGGAATGTTCTTTTTTATTGAATTCTGCAATGGAACTTAGGCGGTTAGATATTACAAAGTTTCCAGATTCCTCAAGAAGAGCCGTAAAGCCGTCTGCTATGAGGTCTGATGGCTCTATAAGGAGTATGTTGAATCTCTTGAGCATATTTATTTTCTTCCTGAGATTGTTTCTAAGCGTATAATAGCCGGAATCAGCATTTTATCTTCTATGATAGTGTGTCTTGCTAAATCTTGTTCTATGGCATAGATATTATTCAGAAGATCTATTCTCAGTGCAGAGGGATAGTCTTCCGGCAGGTATTTCAGAAGTATGTTTTTGAGGTCTGACAGCTTTTCTTCTATGTTAGTGTGGTTTTGAGCAAAGCTGTAGATGTCAAACCGAGATTCTACTTTAACGGTGTTGGATAAAAGCCTCTTTACGTATGGAAATACAGTTGTTTCTTCAAACAGGAAGTGGTGTGCAAGTTCTTCACTGTAGTCGTCGTAGAACTTATGGAGAATCTGGGCGTTTGAAGCGTCTCCTTTTTTTAGCAGCAAGTGTATTTTTCTATGCAGTTTTGGGAAGCTTTTCTTTGAATAATATCTGTGTGAGGTTTGAAGATATTTAACAAGTTTAAGAATATCTTGTTTAGATAGTGCATCTATCTGTGGCTCATAGCCGTTATGGGCATAAATATTGAAAATGCTGGTGAGCAGCTCTACAGAAAAGCCATATCTGTTGCAAATATCTCTAATGGTTGCATCGTGAAACCCAAGGCGGATATTTAGCCTGTCTATAACAGACAAAATACATGGGGTTTGGTTTATAACATCAGCCAATCGAGAAGAACTTGAAATCATAGTTGGTAGTAATTTTTTCAAACTAAAATTCCCGCATAAGAGCCGCCCTTGATTAGGGCGGCGTGTTTGCGGTTGACAACTAACGTAAATACACTTATGAATCTAAGACGATGCAAAGGTATTATTGTGTTGTACATACGGCAATGCCAAAAAGTGGGTATTTTTCTCTTTGGCATCACTTGGTGTTGGTATTACTGGCAAGAGCAAATGAGGTTACGGTCGCCATAACCATCATCTACCCTCGATACTGTAGGCCAGAACTTGTTGTCTTTTATCCATTCAAGAGGATAGGCTGCAACTTCTCTGGAGTAAGGGTGCGCCCATGAGTCTGAACAACACTCGTGTGCTGGATGAGGGGCATTTGCAACAGGATTATCTTTAGGGTCAAATTCTCCTTTTGCAATTTTTTCGCACTCAGCTTTGATGGTTTTCATAGCCTCAATAAAACGATCCATTTCCTCTTTAGGTTCGCTTTCTGTAGGTTCTACCATGAGGGTTTCGTGTACAGGAAAAGACAATGTTGGGGCATGGAACCCAAAGTCCATAAGTCTTTTTGCTATGTCTGTAGAACCCACTCCATATCTTTTCATAAAATCTCTACAGTCTAATAAGCACTCGTGTGCAACTCGCCCCGTTGCACCGGTGTAAAGGGTAGGATATTCGTTCTTTAGGGCCTGAGCAATGTAGTTTGCATTAAGAATTGCTACTTCTGAAGAAGCTTTAAGGCCTTCTGCACCAAGTAGTTTTATGTAGGCATGAGTAATAGGTAAAAGTAGAGGATTGCCATACAAGGCGGCAGAAACAGCATCTTGGCCCTTAGAACCTTTTGCCTTTTGGCAGTTAACAGCAATGCAGTTTTCTTCTGGATGGCCAGGAAGATAAGGAGCAAGTTCTGCTGTGCAACATATAGGGCCTACGCCAGGGCCTCCACCTCCGTGTGGCATCGCAAACGATTTGTGGAGATTCAAGTGGCAGATATCTGCACCTATCAAGCCAGGGTTAGTGAGTCCTATCTGGGCATTCATATTGGCTCCGTCCATATAAACCTTTCCGCCAAATTTATGAATAGCATCTATTATTTCTTTGATTTTAACCTCAAACACTCCGTGAGTAGAAGGGTAGGTAATCATCAGTCCTGCAAGCTTGTCGGCAGCGGCTTCTGCTTTTTGCTGCAACTCTTCTACATTTATGTTGCCGTTTTCGTCGCACCCAACGAGCACTATCTCAAAGCCGGCCATAGCAGCAGATGCTGGGTTGGTACCATGGGCAGATGTAGGAATAATCATTATGGTTCTTTGCTCTTGGCCGGTGGCCTTAAAGAATCTATGTATAGTAGAGAGCCCTGCATATTCTCCGGCTGCTCCAGAGTTAGGTTGTAGCGAGCAAGCTGCAAAACCTGTAATGGTGTTGAGATCTTGCATGAGTTCTTTAATCAGCTGCATATATCCCTTAACCTGGTCTTTAGGTGCAAGCGGGTGAACATTTGTGAGTTCGCTCCAGCTTAAAGGCATCATTTCAACAGCCGCATTGAGTTTCATGGTGCAACTTCCAAGAGGTATCATGGAATGAGCCAGAGAAATATCTTTCCTCTCAAGTTTCTTTATAAAGCGCATCATCGCCGATTCACTATGATAGGAATTGAATACTTCTTGTGTGAGGTATGGAGTATCTCTCTTCATAAAGGTTCTCTCAGCCGGACAGTGATGCTTTTGCACATCACCTTGTTTTTGGCTCTGGCAACAAGGCTGTACTCCAAAGATTCCTAAAATTTTATGAGCCTCTGCTTTGCAACTGAGTTCATCAAAGCTAATTCTTATCTTGCCGCACGCTGTGTAATAAAAGTTTATGTTTTCTGCCTCTGCCTTAGATTTAACGGCTTCTATATCGAGCTTTGCAAAGTTTCCGTTACTGTCTTTTTTGCCCTTTATTTCTATTGTATCAAAGAATTCGCTGTTAGAAAGTTCGTAGCCAGCCTCTGTTAAATGAGAAGCAACTCTGTGTGCAAAGAGTTCTGCATTGCGGGCAATAGATTTCAGCCCTTCCGGCCCGTGATAAACGGCATACATACCGCTCATTGTAGCCATAAGAGCTGTGGCAGTACATACATTAGAGGTGGCTTTTTCTCTTTTTATATGTTGCTCGCGAGTTTGAAGGGCTAACCTAACTGCTTTGTTTCCAAGGCGATCTATGGTTACTCCGATAATTCTTCCGGGAACATTTCTCTTGTACTCTTCTCTTGTTGCAAGGTAGCCTGCTGTAGGGCCGCCGAATCCCATAGGGAGCCCGAGCCTTTGGGCGCTACCTACAGCAATATCAGCTCCCCAAGCAGCCGGTTCTTTAAGAACAGCTAAGGAGAGAATATCGCAATAGGCGGTAACCATTGCTTGGTTTTCGTGCATCTTCTGGCAGAAAGAGCTATAGTCTCTTACCTCACCGTCTGCAGATGGATACTGAACAACAGCACCAAAACACATAGGGTCTATCTCCCAGTTTTTCCAGTTGCCAAACACTACTTTAATACCCAACCCCTCAGCCCTGGTGCGTATTACAGATTTAACTTGGGCAAACACCTCGTCATCTACAAAAAGCACACTCTTGCCTGCTTTTACTGCCTCTCTGGTACGCAGATTATACATTACCCTCATAGCCTCTGCTGTTGCTTGAGCATCGTCTAACATAGAGCAGTTGGAAAGCGGAAAACCTGTGAGAGAGCTAATAACAGTCTGGAAAATAAGAAGAGCCTCAAGCCTTCCCTGTGAAATCTCTGCCTGATATGGTGTATAAGAAGTGTACCAACAAGGATTCTCAAAGATATTGCGGATGATTACAGGAAGCACGCCTGTGCCGTAATATCCCTGACCAATCATAGAACGGAAATTCTTGTTCTGCAAAACCATTTCTTTCAGATGAGCCAAGTAGGCGTTTTCTGTCATAGGAGCAGAAATTTTCAAATCTTCTTTGAGAAGAATGTTTTCAGGTACTGTTTGTTTTACAAGTTCTTCAATTGAGTTTACACCGAGAGTTGAGAGCATTTTTTTTATATCTTCCTCACGTGGTCCGATGTGCCTTTGAGCAAATGTGTATGACATATTAAAATCTTTATTTATTAGTATCTTTTCTTTATTGTAAAGAAGCTTGCTTAAAATAACTTTAAGCATCCTACAAAGATAGTGCAAGCTGTGAGAAAAGCAAGCACAGGAATCTGTCTATACGTAATTAGGATTTTCGCTGTAACTTTGCAGCAAATTTCAAAACAATACACTATTTGCCATAGAAGAAGCGAGCATTATGTACTGCTATGGCATTTACGGATGCGTGGGGGGCAACTACAGCCATCGATGAAAAATAAAAAATGAAAAAAGACAATGAATAAGGTATTATTTGTAACAATGCTTGTGGCCTGCGTGCTGGCTGGCTGCAACCAGAAAGACAATCATGTTAAAACAGAAGAGAATATGCAGAAGTTAGAATTAACGCAGGAGTGGGATAAAGTATTTCCTCTGAGCGATAAGGTGAACTACCGAAAGGTAACATTTGAAACACAGTATGGGCAGACCCTTGCAGCCGACCTCTATGTGCCGAAAGATGCTCAGGGAAAACTGGCAGCACTTGCAATCAGCGGTCCGTTTGGAGCCTGTAAGGAACAGTCGAGCGGACTGTATGCCATGCGCATGGCCGAAAGAGGTTTTGTGGCCTTGGCCTTCGACCCATCTTATACGGGAGAAAGTAACGGTGAGCCACGAGGCACAGCATCGCCTGACATTAACACCGAAGACTTTATGGCAGCTGTTGATTTCTTGTCAAAACAAGATAATGTTGATTCGGAGAAGATAGGTGTTATCGGTATATGCGGATGGGGAGGTATTGCTCTGAATGCTGCCGCAGCCGACACACGCATCAAGGCTACAGTTGCAAGCACCATGTATGATATGA
>DFIA01000070.1 GCA_002372015.1 Bacteroidales bacterium UBA3709
TAGAGTGCTTCGACAACTCTAACATTCAAGGCACTAATCCGGTTGCTTCCTGTGTAGTGTTCCGCAATGGCAGGCCTTCCAAAAAAGACTATCGCAAGTTCAAGATTAAGAGCGTGGTGGGAGCCAATGATTTTGCTTCTATGTACGAAGTGGTTTATCGCCGATATTCACGAATGTTACAGCAGGATAAAGAAGATCTGCCTCAGCTTGTTGTTGTGGACGGCGGTAGGGGGCAGCTGAACTTTGCCTATCAAGCCCTTAAAGACTTAGGCTTAGAAAATTTACCCATCATAGGTATAGCAAAAAGACTGGAAGAATTGATAAGACCAGGCGACCCTAACCCTCTTTTTCTGGATAAAAATTCTCCGAGCCTTAAAATTATAATGCAGTTAAGAGACGAGGCTCACCGCTTTGGCATTACTTTCCACAGAAATCTTAGGAGCAAGCAGCAGGCACACAGCGAACTATCAGATATAAAAGGAGTTGGCGACATTACAGCACAAAAATTACTGCAACATTTCAAGAGCGTAGCAAGAATAAAGCAGGCTTCCGAAAAAGAGCTGGCCGCCGTTATAGGAAAGTCTGCTGCGCATAAAGTATTCAACCACTTCTGTCAGTAAGCTTCTGCTTTTTTCAATAAAGCGAGATTCCTAATAGCAGGGTGCAATAGTTGCGAGCACCTTTTCCGTTATATGTTTTAATTGGAGAAAGCGTAGCATTGCCAAGGTCGCAAGGTTTGTTGGTTCGGGCATATCTGACGCCTATATACATCGGGAAACCTATTCTGAAGAAATGGCCTTTTAGCATAATGTCTCCACCAAAAGAATAACGGTCTTCCCATTGGTAGTGAGAACCAGTATAAAAACCCATAGCACCACCACCATACGGACGGAGAAAATCTATTCGGCTATAATCTACAAAAGGAATTATCTGCAGTTGCTGCAAATAAGCTATAGGCCCTATTGAAATATCTCCAAGATATAACGGAATAGCATAGTCTGCAGTGGCTCTAAACATATTGCGGCCATACATATCTTCTGTAAAACCCCTTGGGGTATCTAAGTGATTATCTAACCAGTATTTGCGTTTGTCTGCCATTTGCCTCTGAAACGCCACAGAAAGCCTGAGCCCTTGATTAAGAGCAAGCCCCGGAGTATAGCCATAGACATAGGCAGAAAACAAAGAGCCAAAGTATGGAGCTCCCTCCGGACTCAGCGATGCAGCCACCCTGCCGCCTATACCCCAGCGAGGATAAACCTGTGCCTTTGCCACAGACTGAGTTTTGTAAATAGCTAAGGACAAATTGGCTTGATGCCTGTTTACTTGAATCAAATCTGTTCCTTCTGTAACAAGCTGATTGTTCTTAAAGCTCCAGCTAAGAGCAGGCGTAATACCCCTCACCCAGCCATCAGCCTCCCACGTCAGCGGAATATACGCAGATAAAGAACTTCTGAAAGAGTATCTGCCTTTCTTATACATTACCTTGTCGTTGAAGTGCGCACTTCCCTCTATTACAGGATACCAGCCAGACCAGTTGATAGTGGCATGAGCTGAGTGCAAATTTTTTGACTTGCCTAAACCTCCTTTCTTGTCGTTATAGGCATAGCCAAACATCGCCCTCATAGTTCCCAAGGTATTCTGCGAGTAAAGAGAAAGGCCGGGCGAAGCCTCCTCGTAAAAGCTGTCGTAATCACCTGAAGTTTCGCCGGTATATTCGGCATAAACAGGAGCCCAAGAGTGTATCTTAAAAAGGTTTGCTCCCTTGCTATATTCTTTATCTGAAAATATATCGGCAGAGGCTTTTTCTACATTCTCGAGCTTTAATGCATAATCTGCAAGAGCCTTGCCATATTTTTCTTGATACTGATTTGCAAGCTCCGTGGCTAACGGATAGCTGAATTCCATATCAGGAGATACTTCTATATCTGCCAACACTTCTTTAAACGGGAACTTACCCCTATCTCCTACAGACTTAACTATGAACAGACTACCGTCTTTGGCAAAACTATATCCCGAAATTCCGATTGATGCAGAAGCTAACCTGATTTTCTTTGTCTCTATATTCATCCTACAAAGAGTAGAAGCTCCAAACATATCTGTAAGAAAGAATAACTCGCCTTTGTATTTCTTCAGATTTTTTATGGTATGAAAAGATGGGGGAAGTATCTCTTCGCGATATTCAATTGGAGTGCCTTTGTCTAAACCATACCTGCCCCTGACTATACTAACTCCCCTATCGTCTAAAAGTGCATAATAAGCTTCGTATTCAGACATTTCTATAGAGTCAACCTGCCTTGTTGGCTTGTACTTGCTGATAGCATAAGTAACAATTTGCCCTTCTGCGCTGAATCTTGGATATTTAAGAGAATCTGCCCCGTATGATTTTGCATCTATGCTATGTATAAAAGAATGCATTGCTGCATTGCCGTCTGAAGAATTAACATATCTGACAGTAAACAGCATAGGCCTGCCTTCTATTTCAACCATTTGCGGTATGCGTTCATATTCGCTGCCCGGATATTCAGCCACCTCTCCCGTTTTATAATCTATATAACATATAGAAAAAACGGAATGCTGGCTCCAGCGTGGGTCTGTTGTATATTCGCTCCAGTATATTTTGCCGTCATAATACGAAGACGGATCAAAATCGTAATTAAACGGACGTATCAGCGTTTCTTTCCAAGCTGGAGAAGAAGACTTTGAGGTGGAATCTAAGGAAATAAGCACAAAATATCCCGGCGTAGCATAACCCTGCACCAAGGCAACAACAGAATCTTTTCCCACTGCCTTTAGGTGTTTGTATTCAGAGTAATATCCTTGCTTTACGCCTGTTCTGCTAATAGGATTAGTTATCAGAGATTCAGATGGATTAACTCCGCTGGCCGATATTATACTGCGCACAGAATCTAAGAGAACCGCCATTCTGCTGTTGGTATTAAGCCTGTAATACTGCTGTAAAAGGCTGTCTTTTACATACTCTCTATGGGTATAACCACTATGCTTTTTGAAGGCAGAGGCCACCACATTAAAATTCAAGAAATGACTACTCTCATAGTTCAGGATTTTGTGAGCAAGATCTGCATCTTTACTACGATAACGGGCCATAGAATTTATCATATAACCTACATCGTATGCACTTGGCGAAAAGGCTTTTACGGAGCCAAACCTCCAACGGTCCCAACTCCTGTTCTTGCCATAGAAATAGTTGTCGGAAGAAGCCGAGCCCCCAGAAGCGTTATCTGGGATTATAGCCTTGAGGGTATTGTTAAGGAAAAAACCATTTCTGCCACGCCCCCCCTCAGTCATCTGAGTTTCAGCCACAACAGCATCTCCTTCCAAAAACCATTTAGAGGGATATATTCCAGAGGCTCCCCCTATCACCTGATCTCCAAATAGCCAATACAGAACCTTAAAAAAGCCTCTGTTAAAATGTGCTATTTGCCAAGCGTGTCTTCCTTCGTGAGTTGTAAGTGATATATCCCAGGGTTCTGTAGATATAAAATCCAAGGATGGAGTTGCATAAAAATCTATCTGTCTCGGAGCCCACACAGTAAGCCCGTTGCTTTGAGAATTAAATGTGTGCAACACCATAGGAAATTTTTTGGAAAGGCCATAGTTGTATCTTACCGAATCGGCATATATGCCATAAGCTAATTCCATCTTTCTAAGATAACTCTTAGCAAGCTTTGCCTCTTGAAAACTATCGGGATAAATAATCTGGAAATTGGGGCTGGACATAGTACGCCACCTAATGGTAGATTTTTCGCTGCCTATATCGTAATACTGCCCAAAAGAAGATGCCGCTAAAAACAGTTGAAAAAAAGCTAAAATCAGAAGCTTTATTATATTCTTTTTCATTTACAAACGCTATTTTCCGCACCAAAAATAATAGTTTTTGTTTTTATTACTGAGTATTACTTCTATTTTTGTACCGATGAATATAGCAATGTCTATACTGAAGCTATTGGGATCTTTAGCCTTATTCCTCTTTGGAATGAGCCTGATGAGCGAAAACCTGCAAAAAGTGGCAGGAGATAAGCTAAGAAGGTTTTTGGCCATGATGACCTCCAATGCTTTTAAGAGAGTGCTCACCGGCCTTACAGTAACGGCTTGTATTCAATCTTCTGCCGCCACAACTCTAATGGTTGTGAGCTTTGTGAATGCCGGTCTTCTCACTCTGGCGCAATCTATTGGGGTTATTATGGGTGCCAATATAGGCACTACTGTTTCTGCGTGGCTTTTTGCCTTGATAGGTTTTTCCGGAGGAGTGGCTACCATAGCTGTTCCGCTTATTGCAGCGGGGTTTGCTATCACCATGGGAAAGAGCAAAAAGCGGAAATCTCTTGGCCTCATGATTATGGGATTTGCTATTATGTTCTTAGGACTAAGCATGGTACAAACTTCTGTAGATCCTGCCATCTTGGAAAAAACCAAGGAACTCATAAACGGGTGGAGCAGATTTGGTTTCGGGAGCGTACTGTTATGTGTGCTCATAGGAACCGCCATTACCATTATGTTACAATCGTCTGCGGCAACAATGGCCCTTACCCTTATGATGTGTTCCAACGGTCTTAACTTTGAACTTGGAGCAGCCTTGGTTTTGGGAGAAAACATAGGCACAACACTTACCGCCAATATGGCTGCATCTGTAGCCAACATTTCGGCAAGAAGAGCTGCTGCCGGACATGCTTTTTTCAATCTCTTTGGCGTATTATGGGTACTACTTCTCTACCGTCCTTTTCTTTGGGTAGTTTCTATGGTGATAATGACTGTCGGGCTGGATAATCCGTTAGTTTCCGGAGCTTCTACTTTCTCTATACTTTGCTCCATAGCAATGGTTCATACCTTGTTTAATGTAAGCAATACCTGCATACTCGTTGGCTTTACAAACAAGATAGTAAAGTTTGTTACCAAAATACTCCCAGGCAAACCGAAAGAAGAGCAATACAGGCTGCAATATATACACGCCGGGCCGCTATCTACAGCCGAGCTTTCTCTTGGGCAGGCCAAAGGAGAAATTCTGCACTTTTTGCAAATATGCAGAGAACAATACGAACTGGCAAGAGAAAGTATAAATACAACAGACCCTGAGAAGTTCGATCAGCTATATCATAAATTAGAACGCTACGAAGAAATTACAGACAAGATAGAGTTTGATATTGCTAAGTATCTCAGCGAACTTTCCGAATGGGATTTGTCAGAAGAATCTGCCCGAAGAGTGCAGGCTATGTTTAAGGTTATAAGCGAGTTAGAGAGCATTGGAGACAGCGGCTTCAATTTTGGAAGAATACTTCAAAGACGCAATATCCACAACGCTTCTTTCAGTCAAGACATGATTACCCGGTTAGGCTTGATGATAGATTTGCTGTTCAAAGGTTTTGATGTAATGCAAAAAAATATAGAATTAGGCTATGAAAACATTACCGATATATCCAATGCCCAAGATGTAGAGCAAGAAATCAACGAATACCGTAATAACCTAAAGGAAGAACACTTGCGTAATCTGGAAAACAATACATACAACTATTTAACAGGAGTTTACTACATGGATATGATTAACGAATGTGAACATGTAGGAGACTTTATGATAAACATTTCAGAAGCTATAATCGAAATAAAGTAACCAGACTATTTATATTTTGGCTTGCCATGCGTCCTTTATAGCAACCAAGGCTTTTTGGATACGCCCAACCGAAGCATCTTTTACAATAACTCTCTTTTCCGCATCTAAAAGATATAGGCTCGGCGAGGCCCTAATTGTATAGATAGTTCCATTATTAAGTTCTCCTTCTTTGGAATAGGCATATATCCAGTCGGCGGGATAGTCTGCACGTTTTTCGCTCCATAAAATGCTCTTATCGCTTGGCGATACCGCCAAAACTTTCAACACCCCCATTCCCACAAGGTTCAATATCACTTCTGAGTTTTTCATCTGCTCTAAGGCTTGTAGGCAGTTGGAACAATCTGGTTCGTTGAAGAATATAAGAAGATACTCCGATTTGATTGAGTGCATATTGGCAGGGCCCCTATTTGTTACATACACAAAATCTGCAGCTATGCTTCCCACTCTGTTTTTATTACAGATTTCCAGCTGATATCTGTAAGATTCTTTTACTCTTGATGGTATTGCAGAGCATCTTTGTATTCCTTCAAGTACAGGAAGATACAATTCATCATTCATCATAGGAGAGTGTGCGTCAAACAATGTTTTTTCTGCACACTGCACAAATTCTCCAAAGAATGGCGAATAACCATCTTCCGCCATTTTTACTCCCTCGCTCACAACTTTTTTCATACAAGCCTTTGCAAGACTATCTTCTACAGCTTCTAATGCAGTTATATAACCATAAAAAGATTCTTGAAAGATTTTACGGCTAACTCCGAGAATTACCGTATCTGCAGCAGGACTCAGCCTAAGCAGACGATCCACACTCAGAAAATTATCCCAATAATGCTCAGCTACATACTCGGCTGCCAATTTGTTATCCGATGCTATTATAGCAGGAATCTTTACAAAAGGAAAAACATTTGTCTGATAAGGAGCGCTTCCGTTCCTTGTGGAATTGTTGCAACCGAGCAGAACAAAAATTGCCGCAATTATAGCAACAAAAGATTTCATAAAAACTTGGATTTGTTGAGATACCAGGACTCGAACCTGGACAAACAGAACCAAAATCTGTTGTGCTACCATTACACCATATCTCAATATTTTGTAAAACAAAATGCCTTAAATTCTGTTGCAGGGGGCAAAGGTAATAAAAAAAAATCTACTTACCCCACCCTCCGGCTATGTTGTCTTGCCCTATTGCCGTGCAATTTGTACCAATTGCCTTATTACCCGAACCGGCTATGTAGTTATAGTTGCCAAGAGCAACATTGCCAAAGCCATGTCCCCACCCGCCTCCGATAGCCACATTAGGAGAAGAATAGCGTATAACATTGCCGTAGCCTATATTATAGTTTAACTCAGTTGTTCCGCCTTCCGCACCACTCTGCTGAGTTATCCTAACTACTGTGGTATTTAGAGATACAGGCTGAGATACAAGCACATATACAGTTCTGCTACCAGACGAAAGAGCATCTACCGTAAAACCTATATTATTGAAGTTAGAACCAGCATTTATGGCATCGAGCAAAGCCTGCCCTGCTGAATAGCTGCCTGAGATATTCATAGAACCGCCAACTCCGGAAGTGGCATCAAAATGTATCCAGCTCGGAGGAGTTTGGGTATAATTGCTGCCATCTGAAGAAAAACTCAGAATCCAGGAGGCTGTATTATGATAAGTGAAAGAATACAACCCACCACTGTTAGCCATATCTGTTCTGCAACAAACTATTTTCAGATTTCCACTACCTCCGGACAAAGAGAACTGAGTTGGATAGCAGCCTACTGTCAGAGTTCCGCTTTCTGCATCTGCAGCTCCGGAATCAGACCAATCAAAACTATCTTTTACAGGCCGCACCGGCAACCCATAGCCCTTAGCATCAGTACTATATGCTGTATTAATATTAGTCTCAGAAAAACACAAGTCCAAAATAGTATTCACACTACTAGGAGTAGCAGACGGGTAGTAGGCCCAACTCCCTATTGCTACCAAGTTACCGTTTCCTATATTTCTATACCCACTTGCTCTATAGAAAATCGTTTTGTCGCCCCCGTTGATTCCATTGTAAAAATACCAACCGTTATCCCAAGCAGAAGCATTAATAGTTGAGTAGGTTGTTACTGTATTTATCCATGCATTTGATGGAGGCATACAGAACCCGGTTGGAGATGGATCGTAAACAGTCTTGATTGTTGGATTATCAGTTTCTGCGGTTAGAGTATTGTTGGCATTCCACAAGTTTACATATCTATTATCCATATTAGCACTGCTATTAAACTTGTGTGGATTTTGAATATAGGACGATATGTTGGTGCCTAAATTCTGAGTGCCCCATACAGCAGGATAATGTGCGTGATTGCCGGGAGATGCTAACGAGCCATTATACGGAAGCTGAGGATCTTTTCTGCCCCACTGATAGAACGGAGAATAGCCGTCTCCTACATTTATCCAACCCAAATCTACAGGCATAAAATAATAAGTTCTACCGCCCTGCCCCAACACATCTATCGGAGTAAGGTCTTGATCTGTAACCCATATATGCCAGCTCCACATAATTGTTCCCGATGAGTTCTTTACCGCTATAACAGCATTGCCTTTTTTCAAAGGAGAATCAGACACCTTGAACGTTACGTATTTACGCTGAGTTCCTGCCACATCTATATCTCTGAGAGCCACTTCTGTTACCATATTCTCATTGTCTTGCCATACAATAGAAGCTGAGGATATTGAGTATTTCGATTCAATCCAAGGATCTTGGTTGTCGTTTCCTGTATATATGGCAGCACCCTCATGGTCTAAGAAATTTGTAAGAACATTCTCATTTGAACTTACTGTTGAATGATAGGCATTAACATTGGTAACTCCCTCCTTAATGGCATTTCCATATACGCAAGGTAGCATATACTCCCCATTCTTACTCACAACATAGCAATTTGCGGTATTCATGGCAGAAGGATTGCCGTGTATATCCTGCTTAGAAAGGTCTGTAGGTAGCGGAGACGGCACATCTATTGTCTGAGGTACAGACATATTTGTGATTGTAAGTTTGCCGGCGGCAGGAAGTTCCAAAAACTGTCCGTTTTTATTCAGTTTAAGACTGCGCTTAACGGCATTCCCACCTATGACCATATCCAATTCTATAGTAAGCTCATCGGCAGATGTTATTTGTCTTGGAGCTGAAAGCATTACAAAGCACAGAGGCTCTGTGGCAGAAAGCGATACTCCTGATGTTATGTCTGCACCATTCTGGTCTTTGAAAGACAACTCCACGCTTTCAGAAAAATTAGAAGTAACCACTCCGGAATAAGAATCATCTAAACCTGCCTCTGTAAGTTTTCCGGAAGCTATATCCGAAGCACTACTCGAAACAGTAAACAGATATTTGCTGCCTGAAAGATATTTTCCTCCGTTTTCTTTGATACGCAATACAACCCTCTTTAATTTCATGTCTGCTTCTCCATCTTTTACAAGCCTAAACTCATAGGCATTGAAAAGTGGTGTGAAACTGAGATTTACAGTACTTGCATTAGAAGCAGATACAGCAGCTCCCATATAAGCATAACTCATATCCGGCTCATATACCATAGAAGTAGCCGAAGCTCTTACTGCATACTGATGGGGTGGTATAATCGCATCTTTTACCGAGCTATTGGAAATCCCGTATTTCACTCCTTCTATAAAAGATTCAGACATTGAAGAAGTTATACTGCTGCTACTCGGATAAACTGCTACAAAGCGATGTGTTAAAGAAGCATTACCCCACAACAAAGAGTTATTGCCTGCTACAGCCTCTATTGTAGCCGTGCTCTTGTGAGTAGAAGAAGGCTTTACAGCATTTATCTTATAATCGGCAAATCTGCTCCCAGAGGCAGTAGATGCATTGTCGCTGAATATTGTTATTATATCTCCCGTAACCCAATCAAGGCGTTCATATACTTTACCTCCGCTCGGATAAGTACTGCCACTGTAGTGAGTATTGCTGCTTATCTGCATAGGAGATAATTCATAATCATTATCGCAATACAAAGAAAAACCACTTATCACATACTCTGCGGTGGATAAAGACTTTGAATTAGGCACCGATGGCGCAGAAGATATTGAAAAAGATATTCTTTCACCCTCATTAAAGGGAAGTTTATCTCGATCCGAATTGGTAGAGCAACTGCAAAAAAACAGGCAGATGGCAACAATAGGTACAATATAGTCTAAAAGGTTCCGCATAGCATATCGTATCTGTATATAGCCGGCAAATGTAAGCATTTTTTGCCTATTCTATTGAGATTAAAGAATATTCTGCCTATTGCGGTTTTATGGCAGACAACTTATCGCTTACTCGCAAAGAAATCTTTCATAATCTGCATACATTCTTTCTCCAACACTCCGCCATTAACTTCTGTTTTAGGATGATACAGCGATGGAGCATACATAGAACTCCCACGTTTTGGATCTTTGCATCCATATACAACACGGCCTATCTGAGCCCAGTTTAGAGCAGCTGCGCACATAGGGCATGGTTCTACCGTAACATACAATGTACATCTCTTCAGATACTTGCCCCCTATATAAGCCGTAGCACTTGTAATAGCCTGCATTTCTGCATGAGCGGTAGGATCCGTAAGAGTTTCTGTAAGGTTATGAGTACGAGCTATTACCTCACCTCCCTCGTCAGTAACAATAACGCAGCCAACAGGCACTTCGCCTTCTTCTGCAGCAGCCTGAGCCTCTTTTAAGGCCTGTAGCATAAAATCTACATCTATCTTCAACTGTTCTATATTCATATTGTTTTGTACTTTCGGTAGAACTCGAATCAATTCTGTGAAACCTATGCTATTCCGACTAACATAAAAACTATTCATTCATCAGACAAAATCAAATGTTTGTCTGCTTTAACAAATATACAACATTCGGAACACTTTCAAAATGTGTTGAATAAAATCTGCCTAATAGCTCGTTAAAGTTTGTCTATGTCTTGCCGGTTTGAGGCTTTCAAAGATTGTTGCAGAAAGATTGTTGCAAAGAAAGCCATGACTAAAAATTGAAAGTGATGGCGTGTGGGTGCTACTAACCCCCTGCCGAAGCCGGGGGGTTAAGAGCGTTTTCGGGCGCAACATGCTAAATACTGACAAATTGTCAGTATTTAGCAATGGCACACACTTTGCCGTAAAGCTCAGTTGCCAAACAAACTTATTATAATTTGGTGAAAATGAATTTTTCAAAATAAATTAAACGCATATTACTATGAATATTAAACCATTAGCAGACAGAGTGCTGATAGAGCCAAAAGAGGCTGAAAAGAAAACTGCCAGCGGGATTATTATCCCAGACAATGCAAAAGAAAAACCTCAAGAAGGAAAAGTTATTGCAGCCGGCCCTGGAAAAAAAGATGAACCAATGGAGTTGAAAGTTGGAGACATTGTGCTTTATGGCAAATATGCCGGCACAGAAGTTAACGCTCCGGATGGCAAAACCTATATGATTATGCGCCAGAGCGATGTGCTTGCCGTAATTGGGTAAAATAAACCCTCACAATCTAAAGACTATTAAAAGACTTATCTTTAAGAAAAAAATAAACATTTACAGATATGGCAAAAGAAATTAAATTCAATATGGATGCCCGCTCTCTTATGAAAGAAGGGGCAGACGAATTGGCTAACGCCGTTAAGGTAACCCTTGGTCCTAAGGGGCGCAATGTGGTTATCGAGAAAAAATTTGGAGCACCTCAGATTACAAAAGATGGTGTTACTGTTGCAAAAGAAATTGAGTTAGACGATCAGTTCAAGAATATGGGCGCACAACTGGTAAAAGAGGTTGCGTCTAAAACAAACGACCAGGCAGGAGACGGTACTACAACCGCTACCGTTTTGGCTCAGGCTATAATAAATGTAGGTCTAAAGAATGTTACCGCCGGTGCAAACCCTATGGATCTGAAAAGAGGTATAGACAAAGCTGTTGAGGCTGTTGTTGCAAATCTTAAAAAACAGAGCCAGAGTGTTGGTACAGACTATTCTAAAATTGAGCAAGTTGGAACTATTTCTGCAAATAACGATGCCGTTATAGGTAAGCTTATTGCAGACGCCATGAGCAAAGTAAAGAAAGAAGGTGTAATTACTGTTGAAGAAGCTAAGGGTACTACCACAGAGGTAAAGGTTGTAGAAGGTATGCAGTTCGACCGCGGCTACATATCCCCTTACTTTATGACAAATGCAGATAAGATGGAAGCTGTTTTGGATCAGCCTGCCATTTTGATTACAGACAAGAAGATTTCTACAATGAAAGATCTTTTGCCTGTTCTCGAACCGCTTGCAAGAGAAGGAAAAGCTTT
Source organism: Bacteroidales bacterium UBA3709 (assembly GCA_002372015.1). Taxonomy (GTDB): domain Bacteria; phylum Bacteroidota; class Bacteroidia; order Bacteroidales; family UBA932; genus Egerieousia. Next base: position 11,929 of record DFIA01000070.1, read on the forward strand.
GTTAATTATAGCAGAAGATGTAGATGGCGAAGCTCTTACCACTCTTGTAGTAAACCGTTTGAGAGGTACTTTGAAGGTGGCTGCCGTAAAGGCTCCTGGCTTTGGAGATAGAAGAAAGGAAATGCTTCAAGACATAGCAACCCTAACAGGTGCAGTGGTTATTTCTGAAGAGAGAGGCTTTACTTTGGAGAATGCTACTCCTGATATGCTCGGAAAAGCAGAAAAGATTACAATAGACAAGGAGAACACTACAATTGTAAATGGAGGTGGAGAAAAGAAACAGATAGCAGACCGTGTTGCTCAGATAAAGAAGCAGATAGAAAGCACTACCTCAGACTACGACCGCGAAAAGTTAAAGGAAAGACTTGCTAAGCTTGCCGGTGGAGTTGCCGTATTGTATGTGGGAGCTGCTTCAGAAGTTGAACTCAAAGAAAAGAAAGACAGGGTGGAGGATGCTCTTAATGCTACAAGAGCTGCCGTAGAAGAAGGTATTATCGCCGGAGGTGGAGTAGCTTATATCCGTGCTATTGAGCAACTGTCTAAACTCAAAGGAGAGAACGACGACGAACAGACTGGTATCAACATTATTGTAAGGGCACTGGAAGAGCCATTGAGAATGATTTGTGAGAATGCTGGAGAAGAAGGCAGTGTAATTATCCAGAAAGTGAAAGAGGGTAAGGCAGATTTTGGCTACAATGCTCGCGATGGTAAATTTGAGAACTTGCTTGCCGGTGGAGTTATAGACCCTACCAAGGTAGCAAGAGTAGCCTTGCAGAATGCAGCTTCTGTTGCAGGAATGTTCTTAACTACAGAATGTGTTATTGCAGATAAGAAAGAAGAGAACCCTGCTCCAATGCCTCCTATGGGTGGCGGTGGAATGGGTGGCATGATGTAATCTGCATTACACTTATTCTCAATAATATACAAAATATGGGCGGCTATATTATGGCCGCCCATATTTTACTCTATCCCTTTCAATAAAATCTATTGGTGCAACTGACGGATAACCTCATCTGCAAGGTTTCCCTTTTTATAGATATGCTCAAGTATCATCTTAACTACGCTGTTGCTTTCAAAGTCGCCGCGCACCTGCTCAAAATCCGCCTCTTTGTCTCTACGATTGCCATCTGCCCCAAAGCCTGTCATTGAGGCAAGAGAAAATTCTTTGTGCGCATCGTTGTAAATATCTTTATCCAGACGAATTACAGCCTCGCGCCATTTCTCTATTATATCGATAACCTGCTTATGCGTAATCTGTTTTATATCTACCCCAAAAAACTCCTCTATTCTCGGATAAGCCCAATCCCACTCCCACTCATAATATGATTCATATATTTTGCAGAATTCGGCATTTATTTCTCTTAGCCTTGATATGCTTCCGCTCTCTATTTTCTCTATAAGAGATATAATTTCGCTCTTGGGGGCTATCAGGCCTGCTATATCTACCCAATCTTCTGCTGCCTGATTGCCTGGAATGGCAAGATTAGGCTTTAAGGCCTCTCTGATTTTTTCGTCTATACTCAAACCCGAAAGCTTTTCATACTTTTCCTGCATAAGCTTACTTGTTGAATACACCTTGGCAAACTTGCTTACAGGCGCAATGGCTCCCCCTACTTGAAGACGACTGATTAGCAGATTGCCCAAATATTTAGTAATGCCGGTTTTGTAGTATTCTATACCTTTTACCAATGCACTATTTGTGATTTTTGTGCTATGAAAAGAATAAATATCAGAGAGTTGGCCAGAAGATTCTACAAGTTTTTCTAAGGCCATCTTGCCCTTAAACATCTTCTGAACTGTATATGGGGTTAATAAATCGCAGTTTATGTAATCTGATTTAACGGAATCTTTTCTGGCATCTCTGTTTGGCCATTTTTGCGCATCTCTTATAGTTCCAACACTCCTAAGGTTCACGCCTGGTACAAGGTATGTTGTATTATTCTGCTCTATCAAGTATGAGAACGGTAAGTTACTTGTATCAGAATGTGTTACGTGTCTTCCCATTACTAATGAAAATGCACCTACACGGCTTGGCCACAAGATGTAGGAATCTGAAGATGTTTTTGCCCCTCTCTCTAAAATTCCTTGATGTATAGGCCCTAATTTATACATATGGTTACTCTGATTAGAGCCACTGCCGGCATTCATGAAAGAGAACATTCCGGCTATCAGAAGTGTTGATTTATGATGAGTTACTGTAAAAGGGCCTGCAAAAATAGAACTGGCCTCGCCGTTTTCTCCATGACAGTTTGCAAAAAACAGAGAATCTGTTGCGGAATATCCGTGAGCCAATTTACATGCCTGCCCAACAAAACATCTGGTTATCATGGCATTGCTCACTACAGAAGAACCGCTTTGGATAATAAAGTCTTCTGCAATTACTCCACTCCCTATTCTGCAAGGTGCCTCCATTTTACTATTTATACTCCCGTTATGCAGAAAGTGAGCTCCCATAATGTTTGTGCCTTCTCCTATCTTAACATCTGTTATTCTGCTGCATCTGCGAATGATTACATTATTTCCTACTGTTCCGGTTTCTGAGGCATATTTTTCGGCGTAAGAATCTGCTATGTGAGATAATTTCAGATGAAGCGACGGACGATGTCTGTACAGAGCCATGATATACGCAGTATGAGAACTGAGCCTGTCTGTTATTATAACCTCTCGGCCTCCTGTTTCATTTAGTACAGAAACTCTAACTCCATTTCCGAATTTGCTCCTGCCCATAACGGCAAGCAAGCCTATATCCTGAATTATTACATTATCGCCTATCTGATAATTGGCTATGTACTCTCCTATGTTGGATATAATGCAATTGTCTCCAATAGAAACATTATGCAGCTTTGCATTAGTTATGCCCGAATGTAATGCTATTACCCCATCCATTTCTATAACTTTTTGCATTCTGCCTATACGGCACACACCGCTAAAAGACACATTTTTCAGTTCTCTTAGTTCCTGAGCGGTGAGTGCGGCGTTTACAAAAACTTTATCCCAAGTATTGCTATTGCAACCTTGAGTCTGCAACTGTATAATTTCTTCTGAAGATAAATTGCGATATTCCATAGTTTTATCAAATAATGTGGCAAATATATAAACATTTCCATTCTATTTTCTATCTTTGCACCGCTAACCAATACCTTTTGATACTTGGAACCTCCCAGTACATCATTAATTATGCTGCTCAGCAGTTCTTCAGACGATGTTCCCCTATCGGGGAATCTTTTGGAAAATATTATTATAGCACTATTTATACTGTTGCTTCTTTTCTGCTCTGCTCTTATGAGCGGTAGCGAGGCGGCTTTCTTTTCCCTTTCTCCAAAAGAAAAACATAAGCTGCGAGATGCAGAAGATTCATCCAGCAAACGCGTAATAAGGCTACTTGCTGCACCCAACAGACTACTTGGCACCATTCTGCAGGCAAACAACATTGTTAATATATTGCTGGTGCTATTGTCTTCACTTCTTATCAACAGAATGTTCGACTTTTCCGGCCATCCTATTCTGGAATTTGTGGTTTGTACGGTAGTGGTTACATTTATTCTTGTGCTGTTTGGAGAAGCTATGCCAAAACTCGTGGGCACTCAATCGCCTGTAAAATTTGCAAGGCTTACCAGCCTTCCTCTCTCTTTACTGAGTCATACCACCATTCCTATAGACAGGGTAATGGACAAACTTGTAGAGAAAAGACGACACGGAAAAACTCTTTCTGAGGAGGAAGAAGAAAAGGCCTACAACATGTTGCGCGGCGCAGTAGAAATGACCATGACGGAAGACACTCGACAAGAAAAACTTCTCAAGAAAATTCTCACGTTGCCGCAAAAGAAAGTGTCGCAGATTATGACTCCGAGGGTAGGGGTAGAGACCATCAGTATGGATATGGGAAATAATGAGGTTATTCAGGCTGCTGCCGAATGTGGCTACTCCAGACTACCTGTGTATAAAGAAGATGCTGAAGATATACGCGGTTTCCTATATATAAAGGACATGCTTCCGTACATCATGAGTAAATCTAATAAGTTCGACTGGAGAAAGCATATCCGTCAGGCATATTTTGTTCCCGGCTCTATGAAAATCAACGATTTATTAGAAGAATTAAGGCAGCGAAAACTTCATCTTGCCATTGTTGTAGATGAATATGGTGGCATGGATGGCATAGTTACCATGGAAGATATCTTAGAAGAAATTGTAGGAGAAATTTCCGACGAGAGCGATACTCCTTAGACTCTGAGATTTTAGAAAAGAAATAAAAAAACATAATATATTCAGTTTCAATAATGGGACTTTATCTTAGAAAAGAACTTAAAGGAGGCGGCGCAATTGCCGTTTGGGATATTACAGAGAATGAACAGGAGCTGTTGCAAATTCTGTCTGAAGATCAGGAGAACAGAGAGCAGGAGCTGGAAGAAATCTCTCTATATAAAAGCGAAAACAGCCGTTGCGAAAGGCTCGCTGTCTTGGCTCTCTTACAGACACTGTTCGAGCACCCCGTACACCTAGGCCACCACGAAAACGGCAGCCCATACATAGAAAACAATAGCACAAAAATCAGCATAACTCACACCAAGCGATTTGCAGCGGTAATAGTTCATCCGTCAGAAGAAGTGGGTATAGATATTGAGAGTATAAAAAGAGACTTTGCGGCAGTGGAAAAAAGAGCCCTGAGCAATGAAGAAAGAGATGATTTGCTGGATAAAGATGAGTCTGATACAGAAAAGACTGAAGAAAGAAACACGCAACTTGCCATTTACTGGAGTGCTAAAGAAGCCCTGTATAAGCGAATGGGAATGCACAATGTAGATTTTTCTGTAAATATGGAAGTTGAGCGTTTTAATGTTCGGGAAGAAGGAGAAATAGATATAACTTTCAGGTATCCCAATAGCGAATATATTGTGAACGATGATAGCAGACAGCAGAACGAAGAAGAAGAATTTGAAATGCAATATGAGGTGTTTGATGGGCATGTAATGGTTTGGATGGTTGGCTAATGAAACAAATAACTCTATATCCCACCGCTAAAGTAAACCTCGGGTTGTATGTCTTTGAAAAAAGGGCCGACGGTTTCCACAATATAGAAAGCATCTTCTATCCTGTTGGGCCCGAAAACAGCAATCTTATCCCCGATAAACTCACCGTATCTATCTTTGATTCAGCAGAAGAGAAGCAGTGCTTGCTTAACAATACAGACGATAACAGTAAAACCGTTGGCGTAAAAGGAAAAGTTCGGATGGCGGAAACCGGCTTGCAATTTCCGGGCAGGCCGGAAGACAATATCTGTGTAAAGGCTTACGAGCTTCTCGATGCTGATTTTCATCTGCCCCCTGCAGAAATTTCCTTAGAGAAACATCTCCCTACCGGAGCCGGCCTCGGTGGCGGAAGTAGCGACGGGGTTTGCACTCTAAAGGCCCTGAACGAGTTGTGCCGGCTAAATCTCTCCGGCAACCAACTCATAAGCTATGCAGAAAAACTCGGTAGCGATTGCCCTTTCTTTATGTACAACCATCCCGTGCTCGTAACCGGCAGAGGAGAAGTTATAAAACCCCTGCCCAACAGCATAGACTCTCTCAAGGATATAAGGCAAAACTATCGTATTCAGATTGTTTTTTCTCCAGACTGTTTTGTTTCTACCAAAACAGCATACTCTATTGTACAAAAACGACCGCACAATAACAGCAGTTCAAACGCTACTTCCGCAAAGCAGTATGCACCACTGGAACAGCTGATAACCAACCCTGTGGAAATGTGGCAGGATTTAATTGTGAACGACTTTGAACCACCTGTGTTTCAACTCTACCCGCAGCTTTGCCAGGTGAGAGATTCGCTTAAAAAACTTGGCGCCACCTATGTTCGCATGACAGGTAGTGGTTCCGCAATTTTTGCCCTATTCAGAAAATAATGTTATCGGTTGGCTGTTTCGTACTGCTGCACAGCTAATTTATACTCCTCTTTACTGTTATTTACATCGTCAATAACCCACTTGTTATCCACAAGTATCATATTCAATCTACGCTCCTCCATTCCCTTAAAGCCTGTATCAAATTCAACGCAATCGAGCCACGCCACAACCGTTGCATGTGTAGAATCCTTTATATCTATCTCGCTTGCACTCACACCACATAGCTTCTGAGAGCTACCCAGCACCCATAAAGCGTCTCCATCGCTGAAAGACAAGAGCTTTGAACATACCTCGTAATATTCTTTTGAAAAAAGATCTTCCTTCCAAAACATATCGTCTTTCAACTTGCGTAGTCTGCTACTAATAGCTTTGTTATAAGAAAGGGTATCTAACTGTTCTGGTTCAGAAGATAAAGAAGCCGCCTTCTCCTGCTGCTCTACCGGGGGTTCTGTTGCAGATATATTATTTGTAGTTTCTCCTGATTTGCAGCTAAATAGTAAGACCACTGCCATTATAGTTACAACCTTGTTTAAAACTGTCTTTTTCATATTTAACATTTTATTTTTGAATATTTTTTGTTTTTATTCGCCAAACAGGAATAGCTGCCATTACAAAGCCAATGGCGGCTATGCTTACAATAGTTATCAGCACATCAGACACTTTAACTACAACCGGATAACTGCTTACTACAAAATTGCCAGGGAGGGGAATTATTCCCCACCTATGCTGAATCCAACACAGAATCAGCCCAAAAATAATTCCGCAAATTGCTCCAACCATGCAAATAAACCAGCCATGCAGAAATAAAGTCAGGCGTATAGTACTGTCTGACATTCCCATAGCTCTATATGTTTCCATATCGTCTTTCTTTTCTATTATCAGCATTGATAAGCTGGATAGTATATTTACCGATATTACTATTGTAATGAAAATGAGTATCATATATATAGCAAACTTCTCCGCCCTCATCATCTTATACACAGTTTCGTTCTGCTGATAGCGATCTCTGAGTATAAAATTATCTCCCAGAACTTTTCTGATTTTTTTAATTATATCTTTGTCGGCCGATGTTTTTTTTCTGGCTTCTTCGGTACCTTGACTTTCTACATAAACCTCTATTTTAGAACATTCGTTACTGCTGTATTCCAAAAGATTACGAGCCACGCTATCTGGAACATATATCAATCCGTTATCTGCAGGAGCAGACAAGTCTATTATTCCGGCCGGACGTATCTCCTCACTAAGCAAACTATTAGCCGGCATTACCAACGATATATCTTCTGTTCTGCTGGGTATATAAATTTCAAGTGAAGAAGAAAACTGCGGACGAAGCATAAGAGAAATTGCCAGTTCTTCTTCTACCACGGCTCTGTTCAAACTTCCGAATGAAGTTGCAAACTTTCCCTCTACAATCTTGGCTTCAAGGCGTTTCAGTGAATCATACCCCTTTGGCACGCCCTTTATTTTTGCCAAAGACTGCACTCCCTCATACTGCACATAAACAGTTTCTTCCAAAACTTCAAAAACCTTTACTCTGGCATACGGAAGTGTTTTAAGAATTCTCTCTGCAGATGTAAGCTCTGCGGCATGTTTTTTTGTATCTATGATTTTGCCGCCAGAAGGCAATATTATGTAATCCGGTATATAGCTATTATACGACGACTCTACAATCTGATCAAAGCCATTATATACAGAAAGAATTATTATCAACGCCATGCACCCTATTCCTATAGCCACTGCACTCACTGCCGATATTATATTTATCACATTACGGTGAGCTTTAGAAAAAAGATATCTGCGTGCTATAAAGAAAGGAAGACGCATAAGGTCTTGTAAATTGTTACTTATTCGTTGGTTTCTTCAGGCCCTGAATTTTCTTCTGCAGAAGGAGTTATGGGGTTACGTGCAAGAACAGAGTCTATGTGCTGTGCATAGTCGAGAGTTGTATCTTCAAAGAATGCAAGCTCTGGTACTATTCTCAGCTGCTTTGCTACAATATGCCCGAGTTCTCCCCGTATAGACTTGGATTTTTCTGTGAGAATCTGCATTATCGCAACTCGCTTTTCGGAAGGGAAGCAACTGATATAAACCTTGGCGTATGAGAGATCGGGGCTCATTCTAACCTCGCTGACAGTTACTAAAGCCCCATCAAAAAAGGCCATGCCCTTGCTACGGATTATTTCGGCCAGGTGCCTCTGTACTTCGCGCTGCACCTTCTGCACTCTTTTGCTAACTTCTTCCATAAATATCTCCTATGTTTCATACAGCGTTGCCAAGGAATGCCCGCTGCCATTTATTCAAATCGCAAGATATAATAGTTCTTCTTACCCTTCTGAACCAATATATATTTATCATTGATAAGCAAATCTTCACTCAGGCTTCCGTTTATATCGGTGAATTTTTCTTTATCTATACTCAAACCATTGGCTTGTATCATTTTACGCGCCTCTCCCTTAGAAGGGAATACCTGAGTTTCCACAGCCAGTAAATCTAATATCGGCATAGATAATTTTTCTTTAGGCAATGCAAATTGAGGCACCCCGTCAAAAACTTCCAAAAAAGTTTTTTCATCGAGATGCTGCAATGTTTCTTTTGTGGCCTTGCCAAACAAAATGTTAGAAGCATCTAAAGCTTTCTTATATTCTCCCTCTCCATGAACCATTATTGTAACTTCTTTAGCCAAAAGCTTTTGCAAACACCTTTGGGCTGGGTCTTGGCGATGTTCTTCAATAACGGCATCTATATCTTCTTTAGGGAGCATTGTAAATATCTTTATATACCTTTCAGCATCTTCATCGCTCACATTCAACCAGAACTGATAAAAAGTGTACGGGCTCGTATATTCCGCACTAAGCCAGATATTGCCTTTTTCGGTTTTACCAAACTTTGTTCCGTCTGCCTTTTTTATCAAAGGACAGGTAAGAGCATAAGCCTCCTTGCCCAAGACACGGCGTATAAGCTCGCTCCCTGTTGTAATATTGCCCCACTGATCGCTTCCTCCAAGTTGCAGAACGCATCCTTTGTGTTCATACAACCACAGATAATCATAGCCTTGAAGCAATTGATAGCTGAACTCGGTAAAAGACATTCCCTCGCGCGATTCAGAAGACAATCTTTTCTTTACGGAATCTTTCGCCATCATATAGTTGACGG
>DFIA01000006.1 GCA_002372015.1 Bacteroidales bacterium UBA3709
CCATACGCACACGCTGGTTTTGTAAGTTTGGCTAACAGTTCAGCCGCTGGCTTCGGTCTTGGTTTGATGGCTCCTATCCGCTTGTCAAAAGTATTCAGTATAGTACCGGATTTAAGAGCCACTGCAATCCCTAATGCCAAGTTTAGCGGCGAGAAGAAGAGAATGGGCTTCAACTTAACCGGAACTTTAGGTCTGCGTATCTCGTTCCCTGGTGGAGCACGTAAGCAGCTTCCTGTAGTGGTAGAGGTACCTCCGGTGCCTGTTAGAGACACTGTTGTTGTGATTAAGAGAGATACTGTTTACATAGTTCAGAAAGACACTTCTGTATTTGTACACAAAGATACTACAGTTATAGAGAAGCCAGAACTTCCTGTTCCAAGAACAAGCCTTGTTTACTTCAAGGTTGGAAAATTTGTGTTGGACGAAAACTCAAGAGAAATTCTTGATAAGTATGCAGAGTATCTGCTTCAGGCTACAGATATTAACATCCTTATAGAAGGCCATGCAAGTAGCGAGGGTAGTCTTACTCTAAACAAGAACCTTGCAATAAGGCGTGCCAATGTTGTTAGAGAATATCTCACAAGAAAGGGAGTTAAAGCGTCTCGTATAACGGTAGAGGGCAAGGGTATAGATTTCCCTGTTGCCGATAATGCTACCGAAGCAGGCCGCCGCCTTAACCGTAGGGCTGTGGTTGTTGTTCAAGACTAAGAAAACTCAATGGGGTGCAAATTGTGCTCCAAGTAAAGTTTGATTTTGAGCTTGATTTGATTTTGATTTGAGTTAGAGTTGAACTTTCTCCTTTTGAAATCATTTATATTAACAGATTTTTATAGAACATTTATAACCGGGAGATAACCATAAACAAATGGTTATCTCCCCTTTATTGGGATTGAGTGTATGAAGAAAGCACTTATAACAGGAATTACGGGCCAAGACGGCAGCTTCTTAGCTGAGTTTCTCTTAGAGAAAGGTTACGAGGTGCATGGAACGCTCCGCAGATCATCTTCTTTTAATACCGGCCGTATAGAGCATTTGTATTTAGACGAGTGGGTTAGAGATATGCATCAGAAACGCCTTATTTCTTTGCACTGGTCTGATATGACAGATTCCAGTTCTCTCATTCGTGTGATTTCTGAGATACGTCCTGATGAAATTTATAATCTTGCAGCTCAGAGTCATGTGAAGGTTTCTTTTGATGTTCCTGAGTTTACTGCCGAAACAGATGCTGTTGGAGTGTTGCGCCTTTTAGAGGCAGTACGTATCTGCGGTTTAGCAGATACTTGCAGAATTTATCAGGCATCTACTTCGGAACTTTACGGCTTGGTGCAGGAAATCCCACAAAAAGAAACTACACCGTTCTACCCTCGTTCTCCTTACGGAGTAGCTAAGATGTATGGCTTCTGGATAACCAAAAACTATCGCGAAAGCTATAATATGTATTGCTGCAATGGTATTTTATTTAACCATGAATCTGAAAGGAGAGGAGAAAATTTTGTAACGCGCAAAATAACTCTGGCTGTAGCAAGAATTGCGCAGGGGTATCAGGATAAGCTTTATTTGGGTAACCTCGATGCTTTGAGAGACTGGGGCTATGCTCGCGATTATGTGGAGTGCATGTGGCTGATGCTTCAGCAGGATGTGGCAGATGATTTTGTAATAGCTACAGGTGAGCAACATTCTGTGCGAGAGTTTTGTACTTTGGCCTTTAAAGAAGTTGGAATAGATATTAAGTGGGAAGGAACAGGAGTACAAGAAAGAGGCTTAGATGCCAAAACCGGCAAGATTTTGATAGAAGTAGATCCTAAATATTTCCGTCCTGCAGAGGTTGAAACATTGCTAGGCGATCCTACCAAAGCCAAGGAAAAACTTGGTTGGGACCCTTGCAAAACTTCATTTAAGGAGCTTGTGAGAATTATGATTTCTCACGATATGGAGAAAGTCAGGCGTCTATATGCAGGGCGATAGTTCGTTTTTACAGATGGATATTAACTCAAAAATATATGTTGCAGGCCATAGAGGAATGGTAGGCTCTGCCATAGTACGGCAACTGAAAAAGCAGGGCTATAATAATTTACTGCTTAAAACACATTCTGAGTTGGATTTGTGCAGACAAGCTGAGGTAGAGGAGTTTTTTGAAACAGAAAAGCCCGAATATGTGTTTTTGGCAGCGGCTAAGGTTGGTGGTATAATTGCCAATAAGCTCCATCCGGCAGATTTTTTGTATAGCAACATGATTCTGGAAATGAATGTTATACATTCTGCGTGGAAAAATGGTTGCAAGAAACTTTTATTTCTCGGTTCGAGTTGCATATATCCACGTCTTGCTCCGCAGCCTATGCAGGAAGAGTGTTTGCTTACCTCTTCTCTTGAACCCACAAACGAGGCTTATGCTCTTGCCAAGATAAGCGGTTTGCGTTACTGTCAATATCTCAATCGCCAATATGGCACAGATTATATATCTGTTATGCCTACAAACCTATATGGGCCGGGCGATAATTATCACCCGGAACACTCTCATGTTTTGCCTGCTTTAATCCGCCGTTTTCATGAGGCGAAAGAGGCTGGAGCCAAGGAAGTTATCTGCTGGGGAGATGGCTCGCCACTCAGAGAGTTTCTGTATGTAGATGACCTTGCAGAACTATGTGTGTTGTTGATGAATACATATTCAGCAAAAGTTGATTACAACAAAAATCAGTACCCAAAAGAGTTAGCAAGAAAGTCAGATAAGGGCTTGGATAGTGAATGGCCTGCCGAAACAGTAAATGCCGGCACGGGCAAAGAAATTACTATTAAGGCTTTAACAGAACTTGTAGCAGAGGTAGTTGGTTACAAAGGTGCTATCAAATGGGATGCTACTCGCCCAAACGGCACACCAAGAAAGCTGTTAGATGTTTCAAAATCAAAGGCCTTAGGCTGGGAGGCCAAAACACAACTTATAGAAGGCATCCGCCTTGCATACAAAGATTTCCTTACCTCAGAAGTACGGGCAGAAAGGTAAGAAAATGAAAGGTGCTGATATACTCAAGTTTATATTTGCTCTGGTAGTAGTGTGGATACATACCGGCACTAACGATTTGCATGGGTTAGTGAATATTGCAGTTCCTTTCTTTTTTGTTATGTCTGGCTTCTTTTTGTTTGGGAAGATTTTTACACAGCCAGACAGCATATCAAAACAATCGGTTCTGTTGAAGTGGCTAAAAAGTACAATAAGGCTTTATTTATTGTGGACTTTAATCTATCTTCCGTTTGCTATAATTGGTTTTTATAAAGAAGGTTTACCACTTATCAAATCTACTGTTGTGTGGCTCAGAAATGTTCTGTTAGTTGGAGAAAATTATCTTTCGTGGCCTTTGTGGTATCTGTTGGGTATGATATGGGCCGGTATTGTTATTCTCCTATCTATAAAATTGAGGATACCTTTTTGGTTGCTGTGTATAGGTGGAGTTATACTCTTTTTGGCACCTCGTATTTTGCCCGCAGTATTTGAAAATAAATACTATCTATCTTCATTTCAGACAACCCGAAATGGCTTTTTCCACGGACTGCCCTTTATGCTTTTAGGTGGGGTTGTTCGTAAAGTTCTACCATCTATAAAAGGGTGGCGGATTGGTTCTTGGCAACAAAAGATAGGCATGTATCTGCGTTTCTATAGTGTTCATATATACCTTACTCACATGCTTTGGGCAGGCTTCTGCATGTTATATGTAGCTGATTATAAGCGAGGAGTATTATTATGGGGTGGGGCTGTAATAGCCTCATTATTAACAGGTTTTATAGTCGGCTTACTTCCTGCACTGCAAAAGTTCTTGTATGGCAGAGTTTATGTGCCCCGATAAACTAAGAACGCTTGAAGCAAAAAGTAGGTGATATGAAAATAAGAGTGTTAGCAGCATGATAGCTCTGATTAAAAGGATGTTAAAAGGTTTTGCTTCTCCTTTTGTCAGCAGATATATCTACCTGAAGCAAAAATTGAGATGGCGTGGCATAGTGCGTTTTAACTCCAAAGTTAGAATATCTGATGATTCTATATTTGAAGGCGCTAACAGCATAAGCCCCAATACTTTCTTTCAAGGGAAAATGGGCTATGGCACTTATCTCGCAGGGAATTGTTATATTATGGCTGATATAGGTCGTTTTTGTTCCGTAGGAAATGGTGTTAGAACTATACATGGCACTCATCCCATAACTTCTCCTTTTGCAACAACATCGCCTGTTTTTTTCTCTTTACGCAAGCAAGCCATGTACACTTTTGCTAAAGAGCAGCGTTTTGAAGAACTACTTCCTCCTGTTAGTATAGGGAATGATTGTTGGATAGGAGACAGAGCTATGATAATTGGCGGCTTAACAGTGGGTGATGGAGCTGTTGTTTTAGCGGGTGCTGTTGTTACTAAAGATGTTCCTCCTTATGCAATAGTAGGTGGCGTTCCTGCTAAAATATTGAGATACAGATATGATGAGGATACTGTTAGTTGGCTGTTAAAATTGTCTTGGTGGAATAAACCTTTGGATTGGCTGAAAGAAAACAGCGAGTGCCTTTGTGATTTGGAAGAGCTGAAGTCGGTTCTCCAAAATGAACAGTCTGCTCATACAGAGGTATCATAAAATATTTGAGACGGATGAATATTAGTGTTATAACTGTCAATAGAAATAACCTGTCCGGATTGAGGAAAACTGTAGAAAGTGTAAGAACTCAACGAGTTAAACCTTATGAGTTCATTGTAATAGATGGTGCTTCCACAGATGGAAGCTCTGCTTTATTGCAGGAGTATTCTTCTTTGATAACTTATTCTGTAAGTGAGCCGGATAAAGGTATCTACAATGCAATGAACAAAGGTGTTGCTGCTGCTAAAGGAGAGTATTGTATTTTCATGAATTCTGGAGACTGCTTTTGCAATGATGATGCAATCAGATTATTGTCTGAAACAGGCGCAACCCAAGATATAATTTGCGGTAATGCAGTTATCCTTGAGGATGTTCCACGCAGAAAACAACCTCCCAAAGAAATTACTCTGAACTTTTTGTATAATCAGTCTTTATGCCATCAGAGTGTTCTTATCCGTACATCTCTTTTAAGAGCGGAACCTTATGATGAATCTCTAAAAATTGTGGCAGACCGGAAGTTCTTCCTTAAGGCCCTTGTTTTTAGCAATTGTTCTTATAAGGCTGTAGACATAGATGTTGCTAATTATGACATTACAGGCTATAGTGCAAAGAACCGTTTTGCGTCGGAACAAGAGTGGGAGAAGGTTCTCAGAGATACTTTGCCTGAAAGAATACTTACAGATTATGGCCGCTCTGTAAGCGGCGTTCTTTATGGAACATCTCCTTACGAAAGGATGTTCTTGGAAATCGGAAGAAGAAAATACCGCAAGCCAGTTTACAGAATGGTGCGTTCTTTTCTGTCTTTTTTGTCCGTATTTCGTAAAAGCGCTGGGTTTGTAAATGTTTTTCCTAAGTCGGAAACGAGTGGCAGGTAATATAAATGCTCAATCCAGAATCCAGAACATATAAGAGTTTACGGAACAGTTCAATCTCTCTCTGGTTTTATGTGGTGACATTTATACTGTCATTTATTTCCAGGAGAATATTGATACGGCAGTTAGGCGAGGATCTTGTGGGCTTGAATACTACTGCTTCCAGCCTCCTTTCTTTGTTGAATCTTGCTGAACTTGGAATAGGAACAGCTGTAGGTTATACCCTTTACAAACCTTTAAGAGAAAAAGATATCAATGTAATAAATGAAATAGTATCGCTACAAGGTTGGCTATATAGAAGGATTGCTTTCTTTATTATTTTCTGTAGCATTGTATTGTCTTTTTTTCTCCCTTTTATCTTTGAGAAAAGCCAATTGCCGCCTTGGACTTATTTTACCACTTTTTTTATCCTTCTATTTGCTTCTCTGCTTGGATATTTTGTGAATTACAGACAGATTGTACTTTCAGCAAATCAACAGCAATACAAAGTACAGCTTAGTTTTGGTACTGTAACAATTTTAAAAATATTATTCCAACTCATAGTTGTATCTGTGTTTGAATATAAATATGCGTGGTGGTTATTTATAGAGTTATTATTCAGTATAATAGCGTCAATTGCTATTAATGTACAAATTCGCAAGACTTTTCCGCAGCTTAAGACTGATTTTAAAAGAGGTGCTGAGCTCAGAACTAAGTATCCAATCATACTAAAAAAAATCAAGCAATTATTTGTACATAAGATAGGTACTATAGCCTTGAACAACACATCACCATTAGTAATATATGCTTACTCTTCATTGGCAATGGTGACAAGTTATGGTAATTATTTAGTAATTAACCGTGGAGTATCTTCGCTCTTCAATGCCGTTTTTAATGGTATGAATGCAAGTGTAGGTAATCTAATAGCGGAAGGGAATCAGGATAGAATAGATTCAGTTTTTCGCGAGTTGTTTTCATCGCGTTTTCTTATTGTCTCTACTTGCTGTTATTGTATGTTTATGCTTTATTCTCAATTCATATCACTTTGGGTTGGGGGTCAATTTATTCTGGATTATAAAGCAGAATTGCTTATAGTCGCATTATTCTACATATCTGCATCAAGAGAGGTGGTAGATTCGTTTTTGAATGGCTATGGTTTATTTAAGGATATTTGGGCACCGCTTGCAGAGGCTGTTTTGAATATTGGGTGTTCTGTTCTGCTTGGCGCATTTTATGGGTTGCATGGTATTTTGTTGGGTGTTCTTATAAGCCAGTTGGCTATAATTATTATTTGGAAACCTATATTCTTGTTCCGTGCGGGATTTTGTAAAAACCCTTTGAAGTACTTTGCAATGTATATAAAACATCTTTTGCTGTTTGGACTCACTGCATTGATTCTTACATTTGCACTTAAAAAATTAAGTTTAGGCTGTTCTTCAAGTTTTCTGTCCTTTGTCGTTTTGGGAATATTTCTTGAGATAATCTCCCTTCTATTGTTAGGCTTTCTGCTTTATTGCTTTGAGGACGGAATGAGGAGTTTCGTCAAAAGAGTTCATGTGGTTTTATTGTCAAGAAAATGAAATAATATGTAGCACTTATGAACCTTTCAATTATTATACCTGTATATAACAAAGAATCTTCTATTGCTGATACACTTAATTCTATACTCAGGCAGAATTTTGCAGAATTTGAGGTGTTGGCTGTAGATGACGGTTCTACTGATACAAGCGGTAAAATCATCAATAGTATAGCAGATTCAAGACTGAAGTATTTCCGTATAGAAAACTCAGGACCAGGCTCAGCTAGAAATTATGGATTGAAGCAATCGAGTGGCGAGTGGATTATGTTTATGGATGCAGATGACATTATGTCTGAAGGTGCGCTTTCCTTTTTTTTCAATAGTTTGACTAAATATCCTGATGCAGATATGATAGTTGGAGATTATGTAGAGTTGGATGATAGTGTGATACATAAAGGAAAGGGGAGTGGTTATTCTGGTTATATGGCATCTCCATTCAAAGCTTGGTTTTTTCACCGTCTTCATCCTTGCGCAGGAACTTTTATTTGCAGAAAGTGTTTATTGGGTAATGCACCCTATAATAGCAAGTTTCGTTGTTATGAAGATGTTGATATGCTCTTTAATATATTCAGGAAAGCTAAAATTTATAAGTTTGACAACCTTGTAATGGAATATAGGCGCACTTATTCTATTGAAAGTAAAAGACGGCATTCTATTGAGACAAATTTTATTTGCAATATGGATTTTTCTAAGAAAAAATCATTGTGGGAAAAAGTCTGTTTGTATGAAAAGTATATAGAAGCTAAAAATATTTACCCTGAAGAGTATAAAAAGTTGTATCCCGAATTGTCAAGACATATTATAATTATTTTGTTTTATCACATAGCATTCCGGTTGCGTGCTCTTGTGAATAGCTGCCATTAAAATTATGAGAATCGTTAATATGAATAAGCGAGAGTCTTCTATAGAATTGTTGCGCATTGTTTCTATGTTCTTGATAATTAATTTGTCTGCATGCTAATTATTTTTCACTTGGAGAAGTATCGCTTGCGGATTCTCATAAAAATCCATTGCTTAGCTTCTTCCGTATTTTTTCTGAGCAGATTTGTATTATATCAGTTAATGTTTTTGTGATGATTTCTGGTTGGTTCGGTATAAATCCAACTTTAAAAAAAGCTTCTGCTGTGATTTTTCAGGTTATTTTTTTTTGGGGGGGGATATTTGGAACAGCTTATTTATTGGGGATACCTATACCGTACAGAGCGTGTCTTAATGTATTCTATTTTGGTAACCATTATTGGT
>DFIA01000094.1 GCA_002372015.1 Bacteroidales bacterium UBA3709
TGAATGCCTTGGAACAGGCATTGAGAATAAAAGACAAATTTCCTGGTTCTAAGGTTTTAGTACTAACCATGGGGCCTTTCAGGGCTGCAGAAGTTATACGTGAAGGCCTTTTCCGCGGAACCGATGGTGGCATATTGCTAACAGATCGCCGTTTTGCAGGAGCAGACACGCTGGCCACTTCTTATGCCATTTCTCAGGCTGTTAAAAAGATGAATCCCGATATCATAGTAGCCGGCAGACAGGCTATTGACGGTGATACCGCACAGGTTGGGCCACAGGTTGCCGAAAAGCTCGGATTTCCGCAAATTACATACGCGGAGGAAATACAAGAGATTAACAGTAAGCACGTTACTGTATTAAGAAGATTAGAAAGAGGTATTGAAGTAGTAACATCTACCCTACCTTGTCTTATTACTGTACATGCAACAGCAGCTCCTTGCCGCCCGCGTAATGCAAAGAACCTGCTGAAATACAAATATGCCAGAACCATCAATGAGGAAAAAGATCCTGCAAACGAAGGGAAATACGCTATCTCTGTAGAAGAAAAGCCATATCTGAGAATTCAGGAATGGACAGTTGACGATGTGGGAGGAGATGAAAACAGTTACGGATTCAGCGGTTCTCCTACTAAGGTTAAGAAGGTTGAGAATATAGTCTTCAAAGCAAAAGAGAGCAAGGTTCTTTCTGCCAGCGAAGCAGATATAGATTCACTCATCAGCGAACTGATGGCTAATCACGAAATTGGTTAATAATAAAGAATTATCGATATGAACAACATAATAGTATATGCAGAAACGGATGGTGGAAAAATCTGCGATGTATCTTTGGAACTTTTAACCAAAGCCAGATCTCTGGCAGAAACGCTCGGTGTAGATGTTGAGGCACTGCTGATAGGTAGCAATGTAGAAAAACTTGCAGAGGAACTTTATGCTTATGGTGCTAAGGTGGTTCACCTGGCAGACGATCCTTGCCTTGAATATTTCCGCACCCTCCCTTATACCGCTATAGCTCTGAGAGTCTTTAAACTGGAACAACCTCAAATAGCCTTGTTCGGAGCTACTACAATTGGCCGAGACCTGGCCCCTCGAGTTTCCAGTGCCATGAAGAGCGGTCTTACAGCAGATTGTACCAGCTTGGAAATAGGAGATCATGATGACCCTAAAACCGGCAAACACTACACAAATCTTCTATATCAGATACGCCCGGCCTTTGGCGGCAACATAATTGCTACAATTGTGAACCCTGAACACAGGCCGCAAATGGCTACAGTCAGGGAGGGAGTTATGAAAAAAGAACCGCTGCCACAGCCTGTTAAGGGAAAAATTAACAGGATAAACGTTTCTACTATATTAGTGGACAGCGATTTTGCCGTTGAAATTATCAAACGCGAAATTGAAGAAAGAAAAATAGACATTAAAGGAGCCCAGATTATTGTAGATGGAGGATATGGTGTTGGCAGTAAAGAAAACTTCTCCTTGATATTTGATTTGGCTAAAACTCTTGGAGCCCAAGTAGGAGCTTCTCGCGCTGCCGTTGACGCAGGTTTTGTAGAAAATGCAAGACAAATAGGCCAGACAGGAGTTACTGTAAGACCTAAACTCATAATATGTGTAGGTGTAAGTGGTGCTATTCAGCATACAGCCGGTATGGATCAGAGCAAAATTATTATAGCTATAAACAACGATCCGCAGGCACCTATACACAAATTAGCAGATTACTCCATCATAGGAGACCTTAATGAAGTAGTACCAAAGATGATAGCATCTTACAAGAAGCATAGCAAATAGGAGGAACAGTATAATGGCAAATTTTTACAAAGATAATCAAGACCTCAAGTTCCAGCTCTCTCACCCACTTATGAAGAGGATTGTGGAACTTAAAGAAGATAACTATAAAGATTACGGACAATACGAGTATGCTCCTAAGGATTTTGCAGATGCCATAGACTCCTACGACCGCGTAATGGATATTGTAGGGCAGATTTGCGGAGATATTATTGCACCTAATGCAGAACAAGTAGATATAGACGGGCCTGTTTGTAAAGACGGCAGGGTAACTTATGCAGAGGGTACAACTAAGAATCAAGAAGCTCTGACAAAAGCCGGTGTATATGGAATAGCCCTCCCAAGAAAGTATGACGGTCTCAATTTTTCTATGGTACCGTATGTTATGGCAGCAGAATTAGTTGGAAGGGCCGATGCAGGGTATGCAAACATCTGGGGACTGCAAGATTGCGCAGAAACTATAGCAGAATTTGCGTCAGAAGAAATCAAGGCGGAATTTCTGCCGAGAATAAACAAAGGCGAAACTTGCTCTATGGATCTTACAGAGCCAGATGCTGGTTCAGACCTACAGGCTGTTATGCTGAAGGCTACTTGGGACGAAAAGGCTCAGATGTGGATGCTTAATGGTGTAAAAAGGTTTATTACAAACGGAGATGCAGACATAAAGCTTGTACTGGCACGAAGCGAGGAAGGTACCTTTGATGCCAGAGGTCTTTCATATTTTGTTCACGATAAAAAGTGGGGCGGCGTAACCGTAAGAAGAATTGAGAATAAACTTGGAATTCACGGTTCCCCTACCTGCGAATTAGTTTTCCGCAATGCTCCTGCCAAACTTGTAGGCGACCGGAAAATGGGCTTGATAAAGTACGTAATGAGCCTTATGAACGGAGCACGTTTAGGCGTAGGTGCTCAGAGTGTTGGAATCTCAGAAGCAGTTTATAGAGAGGCTCTTAAATACGCAAACGAAAGAGAGCAGTTTGGAAAGAAAATCATAGAATTCCCTGCTGTTTACGAAATGCTTGCGGTAATGAAAGCTAAACTTCAAGCCAGCCGTGCTATACTCTACGAAACCTCTCGTTGCGTTGACATATATAAGGCTCTAAACGCATTGGTTACCCCAGATAGAAAACTTACTCCGGAAGAGAGAAAAGAGGCTAAAAAATATTCGAGATATGCCGATATGCTCACCCCTATACTAAAGATGACATCTTCTGAATTCTGCAATCAGAATGCGTACGATGCCATACAAGTACATGGAGGTAGTGGTTTTATGAAGGAATACCCTGTAGAAAGATTATATAGAGACGCCAGAATCACTACTATTTACGAAGGAACATCTCAACTCCAGACCGTGGCCGCTATCCGTTATGTAACCAACGGCTCATATTTAGAAATGATTCGTAACGAGTACGAAAGCATTGAAATAAAAGTCAGCGAGGCTGTTAAGCAAGCTTGCCCGAATGCACAGAGCAGGTTGGAGACAGTAAAAGCAAGATTGGTTGCCATGACAGCACAATACGAAAAAACAGTTGCCCTTATGGAAGGCAAGCCGGAAGAATATATAGATTTTCAGGCACGTAAGATGTGTGAAATGGCTGCATTCATAATTGAGAGCTACCTGTTGCTTATAGATTCCCTCAGGTGCGAAAAATTTATAGACTCAGCTGAGATTTTCTCAGAAAGAGCGCAGGCTTGGAATAACGAGCGTCATTTCTACATTTACAATTGCAACAGCGATTCCGTGCTTAATGTTTGCAAGAATGTAAAAGAAGACCTCGATTCTGTTTACCAAGACTAAGAGAAACCATGAGCAAAAGCAAAGCTTGCTTGAGTTTGCCATGCTTACAAAAAGTTCTATAGAAAAGTTGCATAAATATGAACTATAAAGTTAAACTCAAGAATATCAAGGCTTTTGCCTTTGACGTAGATGGAGTTCTTACCGATGGTAGCATAATTTGCATGCCTGAAACCGGAGATCTGATACGCACTTTCAATGCCAAAGACGGTTTAGGTATGAGGCTGGCATACATGAGCGGATATACTTTGGCCATCATTACCGGTGGCCAAAGCAATTCCATACTAAAACGATTCTATCCGGTTTTGGCACACGAAGTTATACAGAATGCACAGCACAAGCTTCCGGTATTCGACGATTTCTGTAAACGTCATAAACTAAAGCCAGAAGAGGTTGCCTATGTAGGCGACGATCTTCCAGACATTCCCGTTCTTAAAAGTTGTGGCCTTGCTGTCTGCCCTTCCGATGCTGCTGCTGAAGTAAAATCTGTATGCGACTATGTTTCTGCTTATGCTGGTGGAAAAGGCTGTGTCAGAGATTTGATAGAGCAGGTTATGAAAGCTCAGGGCAAGTGGACATTAGACCCTGCTACATATCAGGCATGGCGTAACTCCATAGAAGAACAATATAAGATAATCTACGGAAAATAAGTATGTTATCTCCACTCACAAAGCATCTTCAAGGCAGGAACATAATACTC
>DFIA01000025.1 GCA_002372015.1 Bacteroidales bacterium UBA3709
CGGGCAGCGATGTTGGTAAGAGCATAATTGCTACTGCATTATGCAGAATATTCTTGCAAGATGGCTATGCTCCGGCTCCTTTTAAGGCACAAAACATGGCCTTGAATTCTTTTGCCACAAAAGACGGGTTAGAAATTGGGCGGGCGCAAGCGGTACAAGCAGAAGCCGCTGGCTTGGAGTGCAGTGCAGATATGAACCCTATCCTACTCAAGCCCCAAAGTAACCACACTTCTCAGGTTATATTAAATGGAAAACCTATAGGCACCAGTAGCGCATACGAATATTTCCGCAAGGAGGGAAAAGAAGAATTGAGGGCGGCAGCTCAGCAAGCTTTCAACAGATTGGCAGCACGTTATAATCCTATAGTATTGGAAGGAGCTGGCAGCATATCGGAACGAAATCTGTATGAGTCTGATATTGTAAATATGCCTATGGCCCGTTATGCCAATGCCGATGTACTACTTATAGCCGATATAGACAGAGGAGGCGTATTTGCGTCTGCATACGGCAGCATAGCCCTGCAAAATAAAGAAGATAAACAAAGAATCAAGGGCATTATAGTAAACAAGTTCAGGGGCGATTTAAGATTATTTGAAAGCGGTAAAAAAATATTGCAGGATATATGCAAGGTGCCGGTCTTGGGCGTAATCCCACATTTCAACAATATTCATATAGAAGAAGAAGACAGCGTAGATCTTGCTGCCAAAAGCTTTAAGATGCAAGGAGGTAAAATAAACGTTGCCGTAATTCTTCTAAGGCATATTTCTAACTTCACGGATTTCAACTCATTAGAAAGAGATCCAAGAGTTCATCTGTACTATACTTCTAATACAGAAGATATTATCAAGAGTGATATTATAATTATCCCCGGCACAAAATCTACCATAGAAGATTTGTATGAACTAAGAAAAAACGGTTGTGCTCAAGCTATTGTGGCCGCACACAAAAATGGGGCTTCTGTATTCGGCATCTGCGGAGGTTATCAGATGATGGGTAGCCAGATTACAGATCCTCTGCACATAGAAGGAAATATTGAAATGTTGCCGGGCTTAGGGCTTTTACCTGTTTCTACAAAAATTACAAAAGACAAAATAACAAAGCAAAGCCATTTTCAACTGGCCCCTCAGCCTAATACCCCTACCCTTAGCGGCTACGAAATACACATGGGAGAAACAACCCCGTTGCCAAACACGCAACCAGCTCCACTTTTAATTGCAGAAGATGGGCATACAGACGGAATTTACACCAATAACAAATGTATGGGTTGCTATCTGCATGGCATTTTGGATAATACACAATTTATAGATTTTATTCTTAGCCCTTTTGGCAGCAAAATTTCCAACTCTGATATGGGCATAGACTACAACTCATTTAAACAACAACAATACGATCTTCTTGCAGAACACGTTCGTAAGCACATAGATATGGATTTATTATATAAAATACTACAACAATGATAAACGGACACGGCGACGATACCTACAAATACGAGAACATTAGGCTCAACTTTTCTTCTAACATCTACCCTCGGGCAGACCTAACCCCGCTGATTAACCACTTAAAGGAGCAGCTGCATCTTATACGAAAATACCCTGAGCCGGATGCCGCTTCCTTAGAAGCAGCTATTGCAAATAAGATAGGCGTACCGGCAGAAAATGTATTGGCAACGGCAGGGGCAACCGAAGCCATATATCTAATTGCGCAAACATTCCGCTCTTGGCAGACTTTTAATGTAAAGCACCCTACTTTTAGCGAATACGAAGATGCCTGCAGAATGTTTCTCTACAGAGAAGATGTACTTGGCAACCTTATGTGGATTTGCAATCCATGCAATCCTACCGGTGAAGTTCTCTCCGATATGCAAATCATAGACCTACTGCAAAAACACCGGTATCTAATTGTAGATCAATCTTATGAAGATTATACAACAGACAAGATAATGAGTGCGGCGGAAGGCATACGCATACCTAATCTCATACAAATTCATTCTCTTACAAAAAAGTATGCAATACCAGGGTTGAGAATTGGCTACATTACCGCTAACATAGGCATAATACGCTTACTCAGAAGCAATATACATCCGTGGAGCATTAACACATTGGCCATAGAGGCCGGAAAGTTTATGCTCAATAACTTCAACTCCGCAGTTTCAGACATTGCGGAATATTTACGTTGTGCCCAAAGGCTCAGGTTTGCCCTATCTTCTATAGATGGAATAGAGGTCAGGCCTACAAAAACCAATTTTATGATTTGCCGCCTGACAACAGGCAAAGCTTCTGATCTAAAAGAGTTCCTTGCTAAAGAAAAAGGTATATTGATAAGAGATGCGTCCAATTTCAGGGGGTTATATGAAGGACACTTCAGAATAGCCTCCTCAAACGATGCCGATAACGAAGTGCTAATTGCAGGAATAAGAGATTTTATGGAATCCAGAAAATAGTGAATATGCCACAAGATGCTCGATAGTTTACTGCTGTACATACTACCTCTTATAATAGGTTGGGGATTAGATTTAGTGCTGGGCGATCCTCCCTATCTACCGCATCCTGTGGTGTTAATGGGCAAGGCTGTGTCTTTTTTTGAAAAACGGTTAAATAAAGGAAAACACGGGCAGTTAAAAGGGGCAGTTACCTGCACCACCCTAATAGCATTAACAATTGTAGTATTTGCTCTAATAATTTATTATACAAACAAATTGCCACTCATTTATGCCATATTGATACGCAGCATTTTTGTGTTCTTTTTCTTGGCCGGCACCACTCTGATTCGCGAAGTAAGACATGTTTTTAAAGCCGTAGATATATCTGTAGAAGAGGGCAGAAAGCAAGTAGCCAGAATTGTTGGGAGAGATACAGAGCAGCTCACTCCGCAAGAAATACGAACGGCCGCTCTGGAAACCTTGTCGGAAAATCTCAGCGATGGAGTAATAGCCCCCTTATTTTGGCTCATGATTGGCGGCATACCAGGTATGGCTGCATATAAAATGGCAAATACCTTAGATTCTATGATTGGCTATAAAACAGCGAGATACAAAGATTTCGGACGGTTTGCAGCCAAAACAGACGATATTCTCAACTGGTTGCCCGCCCGCTTATCTGCTGTTCTGATGGCATGTGTTTCCAATAAAGCCAGAGCCTTCCGCTTCATACGCAAATATGCAAGGTGCCACGCAAGCCCAAATAGCGGCTATCCCGAATCTGCCCTTGCTGGCATTTTGGATGTAAGGTTCGGCGGTTCTCACTCTTATTTTGGAGAAATCATAGAAAAACCATATATTGGGGAAAATCCACGACACCTAACCACACAAGATATGCACACAGCCATACGCATAAACCGCCTAACAGAAATGATAATGCTATTTATTACGGCACTATCGGGCATCTTGGTACAATGGGGATTAGCAAGCTTACTCACCATGATAACGCTCTGATTTAATAAAAATATCAAAAATAAACCATAGCTATATGAGAAAAGTAATACTTATAACAG
>DFIA01000084.1 GCA_002372015.1 Bacteroidales bacterium UBA3709
GGCCGGTTGTCGGATGTATAAAGCCAAGTGTTTTTGCATGCAGGCCCTGCCTTGGCAGTACCTTAAAGCAGTTTTCTATAAACTGCTTATACTTTGAGTATATGGTTCCTTGCAGTATCTTGTTGCCCCCGTACCTGTCGTCGTTGAAAAGGGGATGCCCAAGATATTTCATGTGAACTCTAATCTGATGCGTTCTGCCGGTTTCCAAGCTACATTCTACAACAGTAACATAACCTAAGCGTTCCAATACTCTGAAATGAGTTACAGCATGTTTTCCTTTATCAGAATCTTTTGTTACGGTAAAACGCATTCGGTCGCTTTCGTCTCGGGCTATATTGCCTACAATGGTGCCGATATCTTGCTCTACATTTCCCCATACAATTGCCACATATTTTCTTTTTGTGGTATGTTCAAAAAATTGTTTGGCAAGCTTCATTTGTGCCTCTTCATTTTTGGCAACTACAAGAATACCGGAAGTATCTTTGTCTATTCTGTGAACAAGAATTCCGTTTTTCCCATTCAGATGATATGCCACAGCATTTACTAAGGTGCCTGAAAAATGTCCGTGTCCAGGATGAACCACCATACCGGCCTCTTTGTTTATTACCAGCACATCATCATCTTCGTACACTATGTTTAACGGTATGTTCTCCGGCCCAATTTCTCTTACTCTTTTTTCGTATGGGAATACTAAAGAGATTTCGTCCAGAGGTTTTATTTTATAGTTTGATTTTGCAACCTTGCCGCCTACTCTAACATAGCCGGCTTCTATAGCCATCTGTACTCTATTGCGCGAAGTTTCAAACATTCTGGAGGTGATGTATTTGTCTAAGCGCATCATAGACTGGCCTTTATCCACTACAAATTTGTAGTGTTCAAAGAGCTCTTCTACATTTTCATCGTCTGAAAAATCGGCATCTGTAGAACTTAGTTTGTCTGCAAGTTTCTTAACCGTATTATTCTTCTTGGAAGCTCCCATATAGTGTCTTAGAGTACAGGTTCGTCTGTATTAGTCGTCTGCACATCGTTTTGCGGCTCTGTGGCTGTGGCTTCAGGTAGCGGCTCAACGGTAGTATTTTTAGGCAGTAACATGGTGGTATCCTTTGCCAAATCTTTAGGCTTGGTATTTTTCTTATTGTTTTCTGCCAACTCTTTGTTGAGGGTCAGATAAATGGTAACTCCCTTACCCAGCCTTACGGAGTTGCCTGCAGTAGGCAGTGGTTCCTGCTTATATACAATGGAATTAAGGGTGTCTGCATAGGTTTTTACAGTAGAGTCAAACACTTCTTTGTTTAAATTAAGAGAGTGATAAGTTAACTCAGATTTAACCAAGTGATATGGTAATGTAAGTAGGTTAGGTACTCTGGTCCAGCTGTTTTCTGTACTCATTCCAAGAGTTAGATCTATTTCGCTTTGGGCCGGTATGCTTTTGCCGGGTGTTAGTGCTTTGCCTTTATAAGACTGCCCCATAACGCTGTTGGTGGCAATATCTGGAACATAGTTTAGTTTTCCAACCCTTAGATTGGCTGCATGTAGGTTGCTTTCTGCCTGCCTTAGGGAGTAACCTACAACATCTGGGGCCTTTACCATCATTGGTACCAAAGAATTTATGGTAATGAGTATGTTCCTGTTTTTCTTTACCATGGAGCCTGCTACAGGGGTCTGCTTGAGAACCTGTCCGGCATGGAGTTTTGGTATATAAACAGAGTCGGTTATCTTTAATCTTAGTTCGTGAGTCTTTGCAATTTTTTCCGCTTCTGCAATGGTGATATTTGTAAAATCCGGCACTTCCAACATCTTACCGTGCCTTGTAATTCCTTTCAACAGCCAAAAGAGAACTGATATTGTAACAAATGCTGCAACTACTGCAAACAGCAGATGTTTCAGCCACCATATCTGATACCATTTTGCTTTGGTATTCTTTGCGCTTTTTGTGTTTTTAGAGGCTTGAGTACCCATTATGCTTCTTCGTATTAACGATATTGTACAAATATATACAAAAAACGCCAATGCTACGGATAAAAACAAAATAGGAGAAGAACAAAGCTTCTCCTATTAGTTGTTATCTCCTGTGCGATAAATTAAAACCTATCTTCGGAAGAAACTGTCAATTTTTTTCTACCTCTTCTACGGCGTGCAGCAAGAACTCTCCTACCGTTAGGAGTGCTCATTCTCTCTCTGAACCCGTGTTTGTTGCGTCTTTTGCGGATAGAAGGTTGGAATGTACGTTTCATATCTTTAAATCTTTATTATTTTTCTGTCAATGGGGCTGCAAATATAAGATTTATTTCCCAAAAACCAAAAAATGGATATGTGAATCCCTTTTGACTCATACCGCATGCTATTTAATAAAGACCACTTTTTTTTGCTGGAAGTATTCTTCTGAAAACCAAGCAGAGATTTCTTGCAGGAATATCCTTGCAGGGCTAATTTTACACTTATGTTGGGCTTCTGTAATTTCTTGCTCGATATTGCCTCCTTTAAGGCATAAAATGCCTTCTGTATATTTGTTTTCTATCCAAGGCAGAAACTTATCTAATGAAGTTACGGCTCTGGAAACAATTAAGTCTGCCACATTTTTTTTGAAATGCTCTTTAAGATTAACATCTTCTGCTCTCTGATGCAGGGTGGCAACATTGTTGAGGCCTAATTCTTGTGCAACCGCCTGTGCTACCTTAACCTTTTTACCTATGGAGTCTATAAGCAGAAATTTGGCGGCGGGAAACATTATAGCAAGTGGAATACCGGGGAAGCCTCCTCCGCACCCCACATCCATTACGCAAACATTGTTTGTGTTTTTTTGATAAAAATCTTTTACCGTGTTATCTGCCGCCCGCATCTTTGTGTAGAGGCCTAATTTATATTCTTGTATAAACTTAGCAATAGCCAGAGAGTGCAGAACATGGTGCTGGTAGAAGTTGTCCATATCTTTGCGGCTGATAACATTTATCTTGCTGTTCCAATCGGCATACAAAGGTTGCAGTTTCTGAATCTGCGCTTTTTGTATATCAGACAGGTCTATAAAATACTTATGAATGATGTTGTGGGGCATTTACTTTTTTTTTGATTTTCCAACACTCTTTGCTTCTACTGTCTTTTTGCTCCGATTTGCTCTTTTTTGAGCCAATGGACTATCTTTAAGTTTTTCTGCGAGCAGGTCTTTGCCGCGTTTAACTCTCACTTTTGTATTAGATAGAGAAATCCCAAGTTCTTCTGCAATATCGTCTAACACATATCCTTCTATAAAAAGCAGCATAACATCTTTGTAAATAGGTGGTAAGCGCTTTACTGCATCCATGGTTCTTTCAATCTGCTGGCTTACAATCATGTTTTCTTCCGGCGTGTCTGAACTTCTGACATTTTTTATTTCCCCACTGATTTCGGCATTTACTTCGTTTATAGAGTTACGGCTTCGTCTTAGAAAATCTGTGAGGCTATTCATGCCTATTTTATATAACCATGTGGAAAACTTGTATTTAGGGTCGTAGGAGTCTATATTCATGAAGGCTTTATTAAAGGTATCTATACAGATATCTTCAATATCTTCGCTGAGTTCTTTTTTCAGGAATATAAAGTTGCGCTTTATAAAATTTGTGAGTGGAATATAGTATTTGTCGAACAGCATGGTAAATGCCAACTGTTCGCCTTGCTTGGCGTATGTAATAATTTGGTTGACATCCAGTTTTACATATTCTTTGCTTCTAATGCGCCTCAAGCCAGTTTTTTCCATATCCACATTCTGCAATAAGGTTAATGCTGAGTTTTACTACGCTCTCCATTTCTTGTTTGGCAATTTGCATAACTATATCTTTCTCGTGCTGTGTAACATCAAACACAAGTTCATCGTGTACTTGCAGTATCATGCGGCTGGCCAAATGTTCGCTTGCCATTCTTTTAGCTACATTAGACATTGCAATTTTTATGATGTCTGCGGCACTGCCTTGGAGCGGTGCGTTTACGGCGTTTCTTTCGTTGAATTTTCTAACGTTAGTGTTTTTAGAGTTTATATCCCTTAGGTATCTTCTTCTGCCATATAGTGTTTCTACATAGCCTTTTTGGTGAGCTTGCTCAATAATGTTCTCTATGTATGTACTCACACTTGGGTACATCTTAAAGTAATTTTCTATGAATACTTTTGCCTCTCTAACTCCTATATCCATTCTTTCTGCAAGCCCAAAAGACGAAATGCCGTATATAATACCAAAGTTTACTGTTTTGGCCTTTCTTCTTTGTTCTTCTGTAACTTCTTTTATATCAACGCCAAACAGCCTTGCCGCTGTTGCCCGATGAATATCTTGGCCGCTATTGAAGGCCTCTATCAGATGTTTGTCTGCACTAAGATGCGCCATGAGCCTGAGTTCTATCTGAGAATAATCTGCACTTACTATAAAGCCGTTTTCAAAACTTGGAACAAAGGCCTTGCGAATCTCCCTGCCTCGTTCTGTTCTTATTGGAATGTTCTGCAGATTAGGATTGTTGGAAGACAGTCTGCCTGTAGCAGTGAGAGCTTGATTAAAAGTGGTATGAATTTTCTTGTCGCGATTATCTATCATCTGCGGCAGGGCATCTATGTAGGTAGATAGAAGCTTTTTTAAGTTACGATATTCAAGTATATCTTTAACAATAGGATGTGTGGCAGAGATAGACTTTAGAGTTTGCTCATCTGTAGGGTATCGTCCTTTTACATTCTTCTTGATATCGGCACCGAGTTTAAGTTTGCCGAACAGTAAGTTGCCAACTTGCAGAGGCGAAGATAGATTTATGTTAGTATCTGCAGCAAGTTCTTTAGCCTTAGCCTCTATGCTGTTCACTTGGGCTGTGAGAGTTTGGCTGTATTCTTTAAGTTGCTGGGTGTTTATTTTTACACCGGCCACCTCCATGGCAGCCAAGGTGGATATAAGCGGCATCTCTATTTGCGTGTAAAGATTTCCGTGCATTTTGGCAACCTCTGCTAATAACTTGTCTTTTAGGTATATATATAGAATGCACTCATGTGCCGCAATTTTTTCTTGTTGAGAATTATCTTTGTCTGCTTCAGAAAATAAGTCTGCTTCTTGAATGTTACTCTCTGGTTGAGCAGGGGCTATCTCGGACAAATCTGTATGAAAGTATTGCTTTATAATAAATTGAGAGCTATGGTTAATTTCGGGATTTATAAGATAGTGAATAAGCTCGATATCGTATAAATCTGAATCTCTGAACTTTTCTGCAACCTTTGTGCTGTCTTCATTGTGCTGTGTTTCAGTAGCTATAAGGCGTATAATCTCTTTTAGTCCCACACCGGTTTTAGTTATGGACGGGTCTATTAGAAAATCTGCCACCGGCTCAGTAATTTTTGTGCAAACAGCTATACCGGAAGGCTGTTGAAGGGTAGAATTGTTATTTACAGCGGCAAGAATAACAGAGCCTTCGTTTGGGTTAAGAATTTTTATGGCAACTTCTTTATTTGCAGAAGCCAAATTCTTTACCTGATCAAAACTTACCATCTGAACAGACGGGATTCCTACTATTGGCTTAATAGGATTATTTTCAGAAGAATCTATAGGGTAATCGTCTGCAGGATAATCGTCTGCAGGGTAATCGTCTGCAGGATAATCGTCTATAGGAAAGTATTTAGCCGCATTGGAAGTTAGAGGACTCTCTTTTTCCGAGTATGTGCCTATCATCTTTTTTAAAGAGGCAAACTCATATATGCCAAAAACCTCATCTATAGCCTGCTTTTGTGGAGCGGATATCTTTATGTCATCTAATGATATACCGAGGTTTATATCTGTTTTTATTGTGATAAGAAACCTGCCTTGTTCCAGTTGAGTTCTGGCTTCATTGATGCTATCTCTCTGTTTAGCCGGAAGTTCGTTGATGTGTAAAAGAAGGTTATCTATATTTTCATACTTCCCGATAAGCTTTTTTGCTCCCACCTCTCCAATGCCTTTAACTCCGGGAATGTTGTCGGCAGGGTCGCCCCAAATTGTAAGAATATCTATTACAGACTCCGGCGATGAAATGCCGTAATATGCGCATATTTTCTTTTTGGTTACAATATCCGGCTCAGTAGCAGCTCCTTTCGGAAATTTATACTGGAAGATATTATCGTCTATGAGCTGGCCGTAGTCTTTATCGGGAGTAACCATATAAACTTGTGCGGTATTGGAACTCCATTGTTTAGCCATGGAGCCAATGATGTCGTCAGCTTCATATCCTTCTATTCCAAAGTAAGGTATGCTTAGGGCTTTGAGAATTTCTTTCAGCGGTTCTAAGGAATTTATAACTAATTCTGGTGCTGGCGGGCGGTTAGCCTTATACTTTGGATATACCTTATGTCTAAACGTATCTGCATGAAGGTCAAATGCTACCGCAATATGTGTGGGATGCTCTTTGTTGATTAGCTCAAGCACCATTTTGGTAAATCCATACAGAATGGAAGTATCTACACCTTTTGAATTTATAAGCGGATGTCTCATAAAGGCATAGTACATCCTAAATATCTGCGCATGACCGTCTATTAAGAAAATTCTGTTCATGACAAGTAGTTTCTACAAGTTGTCTTGAGCATACCAGGCAGCGCAACTCTTTTCAGTTTCCCAAAGTTTTATGCTATGCAGATAAACATTTTTTGGTAAAAGTTTAGAGAGAAGCTCCGCAAAATGAATTGCCATCATTTCGCTTGTAGGCTGAAAATCAACAAGAACCACATTGCCATAAGCATTGCTGATTTCTTCCGACAGAGAAGCTCCGCGGCGCATTACCAAAGCGTGATCGAACTTTTCTATTATATGGTTGGACACAATTCTCTTCAAATCTGTAAAATCTATTACCATTCCGTTTTTGGGCGAATCTGGTTCGGATATAGGATTCCCTATAACAGTAACA
>DFIA01000022.1 GCA_002372015.1 Bacteroidales bacterium UBA3709
GCCAGCAGATTTACAGTCTGCCCCAGTTGGCCACTTTGGTACCCCTCCGTCCGTATTATTTCTGAGCCGATGGAGGGATTCGAACCCCCGACCAGCTGATTACAAATCAGCTGCTCTGGCCAACTGAGCTACATCGGCAGTATTACTGCGTTTTTCAAAAACGGATTGCAAAGATAGAAGATTAAAATTATTAACCAAAACTTTTTTCAAAAAAAATTAAAAAAAGTAGTTCAAAGCTTTGATTATACCCTCTGCATCTATGCCGCATTCCTTGAACTGTTGGGCTATGGTACCCTGCTCTATGAACCGGTCTGGTATTCCTAAACCTACTATGGTACATGTATTTTGTTTGTCTGCCAAAGCTTCACATACAGCACCATATAAGCCTCCTATAAGGCACCCGTCTTCAATGGTAATTATAACCCGGTGCCTTTTAGCTGCCTGTTCTATGGCTGTTTTATCTAAAGGCTTGAGGAATCTCATGTTGTAATGCGAAACTTTACTGGCCTTATCTCCTATCATCTGAAGAGCTTTTATTACCTGATTGCCTATGGTGCCTATGGAGAGTATTGCA
The DNA here is from genome assembly GCA_002372015.1 of Bacteroidales bacterium UBA3709. Taxonomy (GTDB): domain Bacteria; phylum Bacteroidota; class Bacteroidia; order Bacteroidales; family UBA932; genus Egerieousia. Next base: position 575 of record DFIA01000022.1, read on the forward strand.
ATGTCTGAGCCTTCTCTGAGCAATTCGGCCTTTCCTTTTTCTATAGCGATAAATTCTTCTGGTAGTTCTAACCCCAGACAATTGCCTCTTGGGTAGCGTATGGTAATGGGGCCGTTGTAGGAGTCTAAAGTGGCTGAATAGAGCATATTCTGGAGCTCTATCTCATTTATAGGTGCCATTTCCGTTATATTTGGAATAAGCCTAAGATAGGCTAAATCAAAGGCTCCGTGATGCGTAGCACCATCTTCTCCAACCAACCCAGCCCTGTCTATAGTGAATATCACTTTCAGATTCTGCAGGGCTACATCGTGAATAATCTGATCGAAACTCCTCTGGAGGAAAGACGAGTAGATGTTGCAGAAAGGGAGTATTCCGTTTGCGGCTAAACCAGCGGCAAAAGTTACAGCGTGTTCTTCTGCAATACCCACATCAAAAGTTCTGTCTGGCAGCACTTTCATCATATCGCTGAGTTGGCCGCCACTTAGCATAGCCGGTGTAATGCCCACTATTCGCTTGTCTTGTTCTGCAAGTTTTACAATGGTGCTGCCGAATATGTTCTGGTATTTGGGCGGAGCTGCCTCGGTTTTTATTCTTTCTCCGGTTTCTACATCAAATTTACCAGGGGCGTGCCATACGCTCTGGTTGTCTTCTGCCGGTTTGTAGCCTTTGCCCTTAACTGTACTTATGTGTAGAAGTTTGGGACCTTTAAGGTCTTTTATGCTGTTTAGGGTGTCTATAAGCTCTTCTATGTTATTGCCGTCTATAATTCCAAAATACCTGAACCCCAGTCCGCTAAATACGGTAGCATGTTTGAAGAAGAAATTTTTTGTAGTGAGCACTGCCTTTTGAATACTGCGCCTGAATCTCCCGTTTCCGAGCGCACGCCATACCCTGTTCTTTACTCTGTTATAGGTTTTTGAAGTAGATAGGCGTAACAGATAGTTGTGCATGGCACCAACATTTTCATCAATGGCTATCTGGTTATCGTTAAGAATTACCAATAAGTCTGTTCCGCTGGCACCGGCATTGTTAATTCCTTCATACGCAAGACCTCCGGAAAAAGCTCCATCGCCGAGAACGGCCACAACCTTAATATGTTCTCCTTTTAGGTTGGCGGCAGTGGCAAGCCCGAGAGCTGCTGAAACCGAGGTTGAAGCGTGGCCTGTACCAAAGCTATCGTAGGGGCTTTCGCTCATTTTAGGAAAGCCTGAAAGACCGTCTTTGGTTCGGTTTGCTTTGAACTGTTCTCTCCTGCCGGTTATGATTTTATGGGCATAACTCTGGTGCCCTACATCCCATACAATTTTATCTTCCGGTGTATTAAGAACATAGTGCAGAGCCACAGCCAGTTCTACGCTTCCTAAAGAAGATCCGAGATGGCCCGGATTGGTGGCGCAGCACTCTATCATATATTCCCTAATTTCCTCGCACAGAGTTTCTAATTGCCTGTTAGTAAGGCTTTTTAAGTCTGCCGGAGAATCTATCTTATTTAGTAGTCTGAATTCCATTTCATTAAAAAAACGGCTGCAATTTACTCAATATTTATTAAATTGCGAAGCAGTTTTAGACATTAACAGATTCTGAATAATTATAAGTATAAAACAATGACTTTAGACAAGAAATTAACATTAAGAGATTCGGCGGCGATGCGTTGGACTGCTCTGTTGCTGCTGGCGTTGGCAATGTTTTGTTCATACATCTTTATGGACATACTATCTCCTATTAAGGATTTAATGCAATCTACAAGAGATTGGGATTCTACTGCCTTTGGGACAATGCAAGGTTCCGAAACATTCTTGAATGTATTTGTGTTCTTCCTTATTTTTGCGGGTATCATTTTAGACAAGATGGGAGTAAGGTTTACTGCTTTGCTCTCCGGAGTTGTAATGCTGATAGGGGCGGTTATAAAATGGTATGCGGTTACAGAAACCTTTCAGGCCTCTTCTATTGCTCAGTGGTTTGATGCCAATCTTAACTATATTCCTGGGTTTGACGAACTTGGTATTTCTCCTTTCTATAGAGGAATGCCTGCATCGGCAAAGGTTGCTGCAGTGGGCTTCATGATTTTTGGCTGCGGTGTGGAGATGGCAGGAATTACAGTGTCCAGAGGTATTGTAAAATGGTTTAAAGGTAGAGAAATGGCACTTGCAATGGGCTCCGAAATGGCACTTGCGCGTTTGGGAGTTGCTACATGTATGATTTTCTCTCCTATGTTTGCCAAGTTGGGAGAACATATAGATGTATCTCGTTCTGTGGCTTTTGGTGTGGTTCTTCTTATGGTGGCTCTTATAATGTTCATAGTCTATTTCTTTATGGACAAGAAACTGGATGCCCAAACAGGTGAGGCGGAAGAAAAAGACGATCCGTTTAAGGTAAGCGATATAGGGGCTATTTTGAAAAGCAGTGGTTTTTGGCTTGTGGCGTTGTTGTGCGTGCTGTACTATTCTGCAATTTTCCCTTTCCAGAAATATGCAGTAAATATGCTCCAATGTAATCTTACTTTTACAGAGGTGCCTTCTGATTCTTTCTGGGCATCAAATACCGTTACGGTTGTTCAATATGTAATAATGTTGGTGGTTGCAGTGGCTGCCTTTATGAGTAATTTCTCTAAGAATAAAGTAGCTAAGTTTTCCATGCTTTTGCTGGCGATAGTGGCTCTTGTGGTGTTCTGCTATATGGGTTACATGAGGCAAAGTGCCGAAACTATCTTTGCCGTATTCCCATTGCTTGCGGTGGGTATTACTCCAATACTCGGCAGTTATGTAGATCATAAGGGCAAGGCGGCTTCTATGCTGGTTTTGGGCTCTGTTCTACTTATTCTGTGCCACCTTACATTTGCATTCATACTTCCTATGTTTAAGGGAAGTGAAGTTGGTGGGGTTATTATAGCCTACATCACTATTTTGGTGCTTGGCTCTTCTTTCTCGTTAGTTCCTGCATCTCTTTGGCCAAGTGTACCTAAGCTGGTAGATTCTAAAATTATAGGTAGTGCCTATGCTCTTATTTTCTGGATTCAGAACATTGGGTTGTGGCTCTTCCCACTTCTGATAGGTAAGGTTTTAGACAAGACAAATCCTGGTATAACAGATCCTACGGCCCTTAATTATACAGCCCCATTGCTTATGCTTGCATTGCTTGGCGTGGCGGCTTTGCTGCTCGGTTTTATACTCAAGCGTATAGATAAAAAGAAGGGTTACGGTTTGGAAGAACCTAATATAAAGAAAGAAAGTTAAGCTGTTTTAGATATATAGACTATTTAGGAATGAATAAAGCTGTTAAACTACTAAGAGACTCTAAAAGTGCAAGGTGGATTGTGCTTGCGTGTTTAGTGGTGCCGATGTTTGCATCATACTTTTTCGACGACATGTTTTCCACCTTATCGCAGATATTTAAGACCCCACATTTGCTGGAACTTGGTTGGGACTCACAGAATTATGGCTTTTATGCCGGAGGCTATTCTTTCCTCTGCGTGTGGGGAGGGCTTATTATATGTGGTATTCTGTTAGATAAGTGGGGAGTGCGCCTAACAGGTTCTATTTTTGTTGGAATGATGGTGGGAGGAGCTGCCATAGTTGCCTATGCCATATCCAAGAGCTTCAATAGTAGCGGTCTGTGTGAGTGGATGCACAACAGCCTTCATATAGCCAAGCCATCGCTTACTATGGCTTATGTAGGGTGTATGCTTTTTGGCCTTGGTAGCGAAATAGCCGGTGTTGCCGTAACACGCTCAATAGCAAAGTGGTTTAAGGGCAAAGAAATGGCGTTTGCAATGGGTGCTCAATTGGCTATAGCCCGATTGGGCACTGCATTGGCTTTTGTGCTTTCTCCAGTGTTGGTGGGGGCTCATAGCAGCAATGCTCTCTATACATTTGCACAAACAAATCGTCCTGCTCTTTTTGGTTTAGCTCTTCTGATTGTGGGTATAGTATTGTGGAGCGTATTTATTACAATGGATTCTAAATACGACAAGCAAACAGGAGAAACAGATACTAAAGAAGTGGGTGAGGAAGATAAATTCAGGTTTTCAGATATTTTCAAGATACTCGGCAACAAACATTATATACTGATTTCGCTTCTATGTGTATTCTTCTATTGCTGTATAATCTCATTCAAGAAATTTGCTACAGCTATTATAATACCGAGGTTTGGACTTGATGTAGAAACAGCTTCGTGGATGGTATCCATGATACCTTTCTGTACAGTTATAGGTACTCCTTTGTTTGGTATATTGGTAGATAGAGTAGGTAAGGCAACTACATGGATGATATTGGGGTCGTGTCTTGTATTGGCGGCACATATCATTTTAGCTTTTGCTCCTGAAGGAAGGCAACTGTTTGGTTATCTTGGCATTGCCATACTTGGCATAGGCTATAGCCTTGTACCTGCGGCCATGTGGCCAAGTGTTCCTAAAATTATACCCGAAAAGAACCTTGGAACAGCCTATTCTCTGATTTATTGGATTCAGAATATGGGTATGTTGCTTGTTCCTATTTTTGTGGGAGGAGTAATAAAGCGATATGTAATAGAAGCAGGTAATCACACTCAGGAAATTACAGCTGCCCTAAGAGCAGAGTATATTTTCATAGGCCTTGGCATTGTGGCAGTAAGCGTATCACTCCTGCTGAAAGCATCTTCCGGCAGGCATCCGGAACTCAAATTAGATATTCCTAACAAGCAAAAACAGAAAATTTAGCCCATAGATATAGTCTGAGCCCTATCTGGGCCTACGGAAATATAGGTTATCTTTATTCCTAACTCTTTTTCTATAAAAGAGATATAGCGTTTGAAAGCTGCCGGAAGTTCTTCTGGTTTTCTGCATTTTGTAAGATCTTTCTTCCAGCCTTTCATTTCTTTGTAAACGGGTTCTATCTTGGCGTATGTATCAAAAGGCACTTTGTCTGTTTTCTTGCCGTTTACAATGTAACCTGTGGCTATTTTTATAGTATCGAATGTATCGAGTACATCGGCTTTCATCATTATCAGGTCTGTAACCCCATTAACCATAACTGCATACTTGAGTGCAGGCAGATCTAACCACCCCGTTCTGCGAGGCCTGCCGGTAGTGGCTCCAAATTCGTGCCCGGCCTTACGCAGTCTTTCTCCTACTGCATCTTGTAATTCTGTAGGGAATGGGCCACTTCCTACTCTTGTACAGTATGCCTTAAAAATACCATATACACGCCCAACCTTTGTAGGTGCTATGCCTAAGCCAATGCAGGCACCGGCACAAACGGTAGATGATGATGTAACAAACGGATAGGCTCCAAAATCCACATCCAACATGGTGCCTTGTGCACCTTCTGCAAGAGCCCTTTTAGTTTTAAGATAGTTGCAGAGTTCGTATTCGGTATCTGCTATCGCAAACTTTTTCAGGTATTCTATAGCCTTAAACCACTCCTTTTCGTATGTATTGGCATCGTAGTTGAAGTTAAACTGCTTGAGATAGGCTATATGCTTTTGTTTTAGAGTGTTGTATCTTTTCTTAAAGTCTTTGGCAAGAATATCTCCTACTCTCAGACCGTTTCTTCCGGTTTTATCCATATAGGTAGGACCGATACCCTTTAGGGTAGAACCTATTTTAGTTTTACCTAAGCTTGTTTCATTAGCCGCATCTATGATTCTGTGTGTAGGCAGAATCAGATGTGCTCTTTTGGATATTATAATGTTTTTGATAGGGTCTATCCCCATTTTTGAAATAGACTTACACTCATCGAGAAAAATAACAGGGTCTAAAACAACGCCGTTTCCTATGATGTTAATAGTGTTCTTTCTGAAAACACCGGCAGGTACTGTATGGAGTACAAAGCTTTTATTGGAGAACTGCAGAGAATGACCGGCATTAGGACCTCCTTGAAATCTGCAAATAACGGGGTAGTTTTTTGCTAATACATCCACAATTTTACCCTTACCTTCGTCGCCCCACTGGAGGCCAAGAACCACATCAATTTTCATATCCAAAATGTTTTATCGGAATGTTCAAAATAGCTTGCTTAGAACTGTTAAAAGTTAAAAAGTTTGTTTAAAACTGTTAAAAGTTAGTAGTTTGTTGCTTGAAGCTGTTAAATGTTAATGGTTTGCTTAAAGCTGTTAAATGTTAAATAGTTCTCTTAAAACAGTTAAATGTTAATAGTTTGTTGCTTGAAGCTGTTAAAAGTTAAATAGTTTGCTTAAAGCTGTTAAAAGTTAAATAGTTCTCTTAAAACAGTTAAATGTTAATAGTTTGTTGCTGGAAGCTGTTAAATGTTAAATAGTTCGCTTAAAGTTGTTAAAAGTTAAATAGTTCTCTTAAAACAGTTAAATGTTAATAGTCTGTTGCTTGAAGCTGTTAAATGTTAAATAGTTTGCTTGAAGCTGTTAAGTGTTAATGGTTTGCTTAAAATGGAAGATCGTTGGTGGCAGAATCGTTGAAATCTTCCGTGCTGGTAGGAAAGTCTTGCTGCATTGGAAAATCTGGTTGTGCAGCAGGCGTTGGTGGCGTTTGTACAGGAGGCATTGGCGACGTTTGTACAGAAGGCTGATACGATTGATTGTCTGATTTTCTGCCAGTTAATTGAAGGCTGTCTGCAAATATTTCAAAAACAAATCTTCTCTGGTTGTTCTGGTCTGTATATTCGCGGCTGCGTATTTTACCTTCTATAAATACCTGTGAACCTTTCTTTACAAACTTGTCTGCAAAGTCGGCTAATTGCCTCCAGCATACTATGTTGTGCCACTCTGTTCTTTCTTGTCTCTGGCCGTTGCGGTCTTTATAATATTCAGATGTAGCAACGGTAAAGTTTGCAACGGAAGCACCTCCCTCAAGGTGTCTTACCTCAGGATCTTTTCCAACATTTCCTAAAATCAATACTTTATTAAAAGACATAATCCAAAAAGATAATGTTAATTATTAATTTCATCAGACTAATTCATCTGACAAAAATATGTCAGCTAACAAATATACAAAATCCAGAACACTGGCAAAGCATATTGAGCAAAATCTGTCTAAAGGCTCGCTAAACTTTGTCTATATCTTGCCGGTTTGAGATGGCTTTCAGTTGGGCTTGTGTTTTTGCTCATTTAGCTTATTGAGAGCGGCTATAAAGGGGCTATTATATAGAGAAAGGGTTAATTATCTGTTAGCAAATCCGGCCGTAAAGCCTTTGTTCTTTCTATGGCTTGCTTGTCGAGCCATTGCGCAATCTTCTCGTGGTCTCCGCTCAGTAGTATTTCCGGAACCTTCCACCCTTTGAAATCCGCTGGTCTTGTGTATATAGGTGGAGATAGAAGTGAGTTCTGGAAGCTGTCTGTAAGTGCAGAAGTCTCGTCAGAAAGAGCGCCGGGAATTAGTCTAACCAGCGTATCTGTTACGGCAGCAGCAGCAATTTCTCCACCGCTGAGTACGTAGTTGCCTATAGATATTTCTTTGGTTATCAGATGTTCCCTTATTCTTTGGTCTATACCCTTGTAATGCCCGCACAGAAGTATGATATTTTTCATCAGAGACATTTTATTTGCCATTTGTTGATTGAAAATTTCTCCATCCGGCGATAGGTATATTATCTCATCGTATTTTCTTTCCCTTGTAAGTTTTTTGATAATTCTGTAGATAGGTTCTATCATCATAACCATACCGGCACCTCCACCGTAGCTATAATCATCTGTTTTCTTGTGCTTTCCTATAGCATAATCTCTGAGGTTATGAATGAATATGGATACGAGCCCCTTGTCTTTAGCTCGTTTTACTATAGAGTAATCGAGCGGGCTTTCCAATAGTTGTGGCATGCAGCTAATTATATCAATACGCATTGAACCTCTTTTACGTATCCTTATATCTGTCTTCATCATCGTCTTTACATTCGTCTTTATTTTCGCCTTCCTGCGATCATTTTTGCCACTCCAATTACTTATTTCATTTTTAATTGTTAGATACCGATTGCATTACGACCTTTAAGCACGTTATCGCGAATTTTGCTTGCGAAATTAATGATTTCTCATGAAAGTGTCAACCATTCTCAGGGAAGGTCAATTCAAAACCACGGGCATTATGATAATCGACAAAATTTCCTATTTTTGCATATCTTAATCGACAAAATATCGTATCTTTGCACCGAGATTTATATCTTAATCGACAAAATGGCAAAGAATACTTCGCTACAGAATGTGCAGGAAATCGTAATGGCGACTTCGGACAAAAACGAGTCGGCACGCAGAACGGCAATGTTGAAAAAAGGGACACTCCGAAAGATTGCCCCCAAGGTATATACGACTACTATGAATGAACCCCCGGAGGTCATAATAAAGAGGAATCTCTTTTATGTGCTGGGGCAATTATATCCACATGCGGTCATCAGCCATCGTTCAGCCTACGAACTGAAGCCGACTGCGGGAGGAGATATATTTCTGACCTACACATACACCAAGAATGTTTCTTTGCCTGGTGTTACCGTCCACTTGATGCAGGGACCAATGGGAACAGACCATGATATGCCTTTCATTGAGAATCTTTATATTTCCAGTGCCGAGCGCCGAGTACTGGAAAACCTTCAAAAAGGCCGTGCCCGTACCAGCGTATCCAAATGCCTGCCACGAACTTCTATAGAAGAAATGTTGGAGCGTATGCTTCAGGTGAATGGGGAGGTTGGCTTGAACATGTTCCGTAACAAAGCAAAAAATATTGCCGCTGAGTTAGGTATGGAGGCAGAGTTTTACGCTCTCAATTCCATTATTGGAGCCTTGCTTTCTACTAAGCCATCAGGCGTATTGTCTTCTGCAAGTGCAATTGCAAGGGCTAAAGGCGAGCCTTTTGATGGTGGAAGGGTGAAGTTGTTTGAAACATTGTTTGAAGCTCTCCACGGAGAACAGTTCCCCTATATGGATGAGCCAAACGTGGAGAATGCAGCATTCCGCAATTTCGCTTTTTTTGAAAGTTACTTCTCCAATTATATTGAGGGTACGGAGTTTGAGATAGAGGATGCCAGACAAATCATAGAGACAGGGCAACCCATACCAACACGCAATGCAGACTCACACGACGTGCTTGGCACTTTCCAATTGGTAGCCAGCAGAAGGGAAATGCAGCGCACACCATCTTCCTTTGATGAATTGATAGAATTGTTACAGAACCGTCATCGTATCTTGATGGCAGCTCGTCCAGACAGAGAGCCAGGAATGTTCAAAATGCAAAATAATCATGCTGGTGATACGCATTTTGTAGATTGTACTCTTGTTAGAGGCACCTTGCGAAAAGGATATGAATTCTACCAGGCACTTGAGCATCCTTTTGCCCGATCTATTTTCATGCTTTTCATGGTGAGTGAGGTTCATCCATTCAACGATGGCAATGGTAGAATATCACGTGTTATGATGAACGCCGAACTGGTTGCAGCAGACCAGTCAAAGATTATCATTCCCACTGTCTTCCGCGAGGACTATCTCAATGCTTTACGAAGATTGACACGAAGAGGAGAGCCAAGTGTGATTATCCGGGCTTTGTCCAGAGTACGTGGGTTTAGTGCTAACATTACAGGTGATGATTTTGATTCAACCCGTCAATATCTTGAAGAATGTAATGCTTTCAAGGATGGTGATGGATATATTCTTAGATTCTAAAGTGGCAGGGCTAAATGATGCCGGCAAATAGGCGGAAGCTTTCTATTGCCTGGTATTGTAGCCAGGTTCTTCCGCTTTGAGGGTTGAGGCATGGATCTTTGTAGTTGGCCTCTACTACTGTCAGACGGCAAGTTGTGGCTTTGGCTTCTCTTACAATTTTACTGAAAGCGTTGCAGAAAGCATCGTTAGTTTTTGGAATGGTGTAAATAAGAAGGGTTGTTTTAGACTCAGAGCAGAAGGCTGTTTTCAGCAGGCTTTCTGTCTCTGCAATGCTGAGGGCGTTTATCTTACCTAACTTTTGTTTTGCTTTCATTTCTGCAGATGTTTTGTCTGACAGCCCGGATATGGCTTTGGCAAAATCTTCTGCCTTGGAAAGGGTGCGGTTGGTTATGATGGTGTTTAGACCCTCGTGGATGCAGGCTAAAGCTGCGGCCTTTCCGGCTCCGCCACAACCAACTACAATTGCAGCAGTGTTGGAACTTGTGCTTGACTTTGTGTTTGTGGTGCAGAGTTCTTGAATTATTCTTCTAACTGCTAAATAATCTGTATTATAGCTAAAAATTTTACTGCCTTTGAAAAGGATAAGGTTGGTGGCGTTGAGAACTCTTGAAACCGGATCGGGATTAGTTACAAACTGCATTGCGCTTTCTTTGAATGGGGCGGTTACGTTTGCTCCGTAGTAGCCGTTTTCTTTCAAGTAGGTTATGGATTCTTCTATTGTGTGCCTTTCTACAAGGTTATAGGACATATCATTGTTTGGAAAGACCTCTCTGAAAAGCCGTGGGCTTTCGGAATGTGATATGGGGTTTCCTATGAGTGCAATTTTTTTCATTTGTTAGCCTTGTTGCTTCAATGGAAGCTTTGCATTGACTGGCTGCTTGCTTACTTTATTTCTCTGACGGATAGCTTCATAGCAGAGAATGGAGGCGGAGACTGATACGTTCAGGGAGTCTAATTTTCCCAGCATAGGTATCATTATCTTGCGGTCTGAAACTTGCCGCCAGATGTGAGTCAGGCCATTGGCTTCGCTTCCCATAACTATGGCGCACGGTTCTGTCATATCAGTATCGTAGTATGGTACCGAATCCTGCAGCTGGGCAGTGTATATCTTAATGCCGTGTTGTTTAAGAAACGCGATGGCTTCCTGACTGCTACAGCAGACGATGGTCTGTGTAAACACTCCTCCAAGGCTGGCCCTTATGAGATTTGGATTGTAGAGGTCTGTTATGGGATTGCAAAACATAACGGCAGTAACTCCGCAGGCATCGGCTGTTCTTAAAAGTGCACCAAGGTTGCCTGGCTTTTCAACCCCCTCTGCCACAAGGATTAAAGGTTGTGGTATATGTAGGATCTGATGGAGGTTTTCAAGTGTTGTATGGCGGGCTTTTACCAGTGCTATGATTCCTTCTGTAGTGGAACGGTAGGCTATTTTGTTGTAAACCTGCTGATTAACTGTAAAAATATTGTGTATGTTGTTTGTTTCTAAAATGGAGTATATTGTTTTGTCTTTTATAATTTCTTTGCAGAGAAAAATCGATTCTATCTCAAAACCAGAGCCGATGCAGGCAGAAACCTCCCTCAGACCTTCAACAGTAAAAAGGCCTTTTCTTTCTCTTTCCTTAGCTTTCTCTTGCAAAAGCACAACCTCCTTAACCTTAGGATTCTGTAAGGAGGTTATCATGCCCTGCAATAAATTGTCTGACATGGTAATTCTATAACTCTTTTTTCATCTGGGGGAAGAAAAGTACATCTTGAATAGATGTTTGGTTTGTCATGAACATTGTTAAGCGGTCCATTCCAATACCCATTCCGCTTGTAGGCGGCATTCCGTATTCCAGTGCGCGAATAAAATCGTGATCTATGTACATGGCCTCATCATCGCCACTATTTTTGAGTTTTAGCTGATCTTGGAATCGGCCAAGCTGGTCTATAGGGTCGTTGAGCTCTGAGTAAGCATTGGCAAGTTCCTTTCCGCATACAAAAAGTTCAAACCTTTCTACTAAATCTGGATTGCCTCTCTTTCTTTTTGTGAGCGGAGAAAGTGATACAGGATAGTCTATAATGAATGTTGGCTGAATGAGTTTATCTTCTACAAAGGCTCCAAATATGGCGTCTATCAGCTTACCTTCTCCATAGCTCGGCTGGATAGGAACCTTTAACTTTTGGCAGGTTTCTCTAAGCTGCTGCTGGTTCATAGAAGAAACATCTACGCCGGCATATTGTTTAATGGCTTCTAACATAGGGAGCCGTTTGTATGGGCCTGCAAAATCTACTTGCTGGTTTCCTATGGTGGCCTTGGTAGTGCCGTTTACTGCCAAAGCAATTTTCTCCAGCATCTTTTCTGTAAAATCCATCATCCAGTTGTAGTCTTTATAGGCTACATATATTTCCATTGCGGTAAACTCTGGATTGTGGGTGCGATCCATGCCTTCGTTGCGGAAATTCTTGGAGAACTCGTAAACTCCCGTAAAGCCCCCAACTATCAATCTTTTAAGATATAGCTCATTTGCTATTCTAAGATAGAGGTCCATGTCTAACACATTATGATGGGTAATAAATGGGCGGGCATTTGCTCCTCCGGGGATAGGCTGCAGAATAGGGGTTTCTACTTCCAAGTAGCCATGGGAGTTAAAGAATTCTCTCATGGTATTGTATATCTTGGTACGCTTTTCAAAAACGTGTCGCACTTCTGGGTTAACTATGAGATCTACATATCTCTGGCGATAACGCATTTCTGCATCTTGGAAAGCATCAAACACTTCTCCGTCTTTCTCTTTTACTATAGGCAGTACCCTCAGAGATTTGCTCAAAACTTTTAATTCCTTTACATGTATGGATTTCTGCCCGGTTTGCGTTATAAATGCAAAGCCTTTTATACCTATTATATCTCCTATGTCGAGCAACTTCTTGAATACCGTGTTGTATAGTGTTTTATCTTCTTGCGGGCAGATTTCGTCGCGTTTGATGTAGGCCTGTATTCTGCCTTCGCTATCTTGTAGTTCAACAAAAGAAGCGGCACCCATAATACGGCGGCTCATGAGCCTTCCTGCAAAAGAAACAGACTTGAATACTTGTTGAGAAGGATCGTCTTCGGCAGCCTCAGGATTGAAATCTTCCATTATCTGCTTAGATGTAGCAGTAATAATAAACTCATCTGCCGGATAAGGATCTATGCCTAACTCGCGTATCTGCTGCAGGCTTTGTCTTCTGTTCTGTTGCTGTTCGTTAAGATTTTGTTCCATAGGTTATTTTGATTGTCAGGCAAAGGTAACATTTTTTTATAACATATTATTTAACTAAATTTGCGCACCCGAAGGGGGGAGTTATTATGGTTTTGAAAAGCAAAGAAAAGCAGTGGGTGGCCAAGAAGCCCGGAGATCCTATCTATACTCAGCAGTTAGTACAGGAACTTGGTATAGATGAGGTTTTGGCGAGCCTTTTGGTGCAGAGAGGGTTAAAGAACTCGGAGGAGGTTAAGCGCTTCTTCAACCCGTCTTTGTCTGCTCTTCACAATCCTTTCTTGATGAAAGATATGGAAGTAGCCGTGCAGCGTTTGCATCGGGCTGTGGAATCTGGAGAAAAGATACTGGTGTATGGCGATTATGATGTGGATGGCACTTCTGCGGTAGCTCTTGTATATTCGTTTCTAAAGCGTCTTACCTCTAATATAGATTATTATATACCAGATAGATACGATGAGGGTTATGGAATATCTCTCCATGGGGTAGATTGGGCTTTTGATAACAAATGTACGTTAGTAATAGCGTTAGATTGCGGAATTAAGGAAGGAGAAGCAGTTAAGTACGCCTCAGAAAAGGGTATAGACTTCATTATTTGCGACCATCATCTTCCGGGGGAGCAGTTGCCGCCGGCAATAGCCACCTTAGATCCTAAGAGAGAAGATTGCAATTATCCATACGACGATCTGTCTGGCTGTGGTGTGGGCTTTAAGCTTGTTCAAGGATACGCTCAGAAGTACGGCATTCCTTTTGAACAGATAGAGTCTTTGTTAGACCTTGTGGCCGTGAGTATTGCGGCAGACCTCGTTTCTGTAACGGGGGAAAACAGGGTGTTGGCGTTCTATGGTTTAAAAAGGCTCAACGAATCGCCGAGGAAGGGCTTGCTGTCTATGATAAAGCTCTCTGGTTTGGAGAAACACAAAATTACGATAGATGATGTTGTGTTTAAGATAGGGCCGAGAATTAACGCTGCCGGCAGAATGGAGAGTGGGAGAATGGCCGTGGATCTTCTTACATCAGATGATATAGCAGAGGCCAATCGTATTGGCAAAGAAATAAACGATCATAACAATGAGAGAAAGAGCATAGACAGAACTATTACTCAGCAGGCTGTTGCCATAGTGCGTAGTCATCCACAATTTGCTTCTTTGAATTCTACGGTTGTGTATAATCCGGAGTGGCATAAGGGGGTAGTGGGTATTGTGGCCAGTCGGTTGGTAGAGGCTTTTTATAAACCAACCATAGTGCTTACAAAATCTTCCAATGGATTTATATCTGGTTCTGCAAGGAGCATTGCAGGTTTCGATCTTTACGATGCCATAGAAAGTTGTGCAGATCTTTTGGAAAATTTTGGGGGCCATACCTATGCTGCAGGTCTTACTCTTAAAGAAGAAAATCTGGAAGCCTTTAGGCAAAGATTTGAAAGCATTGTAACAAAAAATATTACAAAGGAGATTCTAACTCCTATCATAAACATAGATGCCCGCTTGGAGTTTAAGCAGATAACGCCTAAATTCTTTCGTTTGTTAAACCAGTTCCAACCGTTTGGGCCTGGAAATCAGGCTCCGGTATTTATGACTACCAGCGTATATGATAACGGAAATGTAAAAGTGATAGGCAATCCTGCCCTCGGCAAGGGAGGGCACCTTAAATTGGAACTTATACAAGAAGATGCTCCATACCGTCCTTTAAGTGCTATAGCCTTTAATATGAGTGAATACTACAATCACTTAGCAGATGGCAATCCGGTAGATATTTGCTACAGTATAGCAGAGAATTTCTATCGCTTTAGTATGACAAATTTGCAGCTTAGAATCAAGGATATACGCGAGGGCAAAGATACAACCATTTAATGTTGTACTATAAATACGAACCTTTTCGATAAGCCAGATGAGCAGAGGCAAGTTTACTTGACTTTGCCATGGCGAGAAAAGTTGCAGTAAAAAGTTGCAGTAAAAAGTTGCATGAAAATGAACCTTTTCGATAAGCCAGATGAGCAAAGACAAGTTTACTTGGATTTGCCATGGCGAGAAAAGTTGC
>DFIA01000023.1 GCA_002372015.1 Bacteroidales bacterium UBA3709
TTGACATGACGAGAAACTTTTCGATAAGCCAGATGAGCAAAGACAAGCTTGCTTGGCTTTGCCATGGCGAGAAAAGCTGCATGAAAATGAACCTTTTCGATAAGCCAGATGAGCAAAGACAAGTTCACTTGGATTTGCCATGGCGAGAAAAGCTGCATGAAATGAACTATTTCTACATATCTTGCCCCGTCTTTGATTTTTCTTATGAGCCTCTCCAAATATATATTGCGCTCAACTGATGAAATATTGTGGGCTCTGTGACCATAGAAATATTTATATTCTACATATCTGTATTTTTTGTTGACCCGATAAATGGTATTGTTGGGGTAGTATGTTAGAATATTTCTTATTTCGGGTAGGTATTTTCATCAACTTGCTTGCAAGCAGGCATAATACCGAGGTGTCGAGGCGAGTAAATCCTTTTACAGTGTTATTTACAAAAATATCGGAGTTATATGCCTTATCGTCAATATCACCGATAGAGCATGCTGAAAAAAGTCCGTAAGGTGTAGATCTTGTGGCCATTCTCGTAAGGTATTTCATAATTATCTATTCATTGGAGCTATTTGGGGCTAACCATACATCACCTGTTTTGAAGTCTATCTGCACATTGAAGTTTTTTAAGAATTGGTTACCGACAGAGCCGATATAGTTCCTGTCCAATAAATCACCTTTTCTGTAACTTACCTCAAAATTTCTGAGAGTATATCCAGCAACAGAAACACTGTCCGCCAAGAAAAGACATTCAGTCAAAGAACCACCGATAGCCAGCCCATCATGTTCTTTGGAATCTGTGATAACTTTTTCCAGATTATATTCTTTACTGGTTTTGCTTGTAAACGATATGCTGTAGGCTGAGCCTATATCCAAAAGAAAATTTCCGCTGATCTTGATACTGTCATTAATGTATAAATCCAACTGTATATGAGGAGTAAGAGCTTTTCCGCTTTGTTTTACATAATGGCCATGAGCACTATTGCCAATTATCTTATTTTTGAGATTGGCATTTAAAAGATAAATCTTGGAATTATAGTAATCGATAATTATGTTTCTGTCGCACATAAACGGAATTCCTACGATACCGCCTATATCTTTGTGGGGGATTGTCTTTTTGAGATTTATTACAGCAGCATTTATAATTTTGTGTTTTACGTCGCCAACTTGATATTTCCAGATGCCTTTTGACAGATGACACTTCTCCATCTGCCCTCCTGCCCCTGAAGTTGATGCTTTCATAAGCGTGTCAACTCTGCCGAATTTATTGGCGTATAAAGTGGAATCCAAAACAAGATACGAACAACCTGTATCAAAAATGAATTTACTCTTGACACTATCTGCTACAGTTACATCAAAATAAATCAGGTCTTTATATAATTCAAAAGGAATTTCTTCTGCCCCCAAAAGCACATCCTCAATCTTTGCAATTTGCTCGTTTGAGCTGTTTGTATTTCTGCAAAAGGAGAACAAAAACAGTGATAGCAAAACAATGATAAATGTTATTCTTTTCATTTTTAATAAATATTTTTCTTTAAAGACGATTCAAATATCTTTCAAAAATCTATATCAAAAAACACAACGCAGTTTTGTTATTGTAATACATATAGAATTTACATCACAGGCTCAACCGTATAACCCTCTTTGCGAAGTAGTGCTATAAGACCATTCTCTCCAACAAGATGCAATGCTCCCACGGCAATGAAAGAGGAACCGGATTTCAGAATTTCTGGAATTTTTTTCATCCACAACTTGTTGCGTCCACATACAAAAGGGTTATCCTCGTCACTCATCTCATACTCTTCATAAATATTACTGTCAATGAAAAAAGAATCATAAGACTGGTACAAATTCCACAATTCATTCAAGTCTTGCTTTAGGTATGCTTCTCGTTGCCTTGCTTGATATACTTTATACTCATCAATAGTTTTGACGAGTTCTAAGAGGGATTGCGCCTGTACAGGTAGAGGTAATTCCTCTAAATTTATGATACTTCCGGCAGTTGTGTCGTCCAGTGCAAAAATTTTCATACGAGGCCTTCCTATGTTTTCCAAGTATTTGTCAATATACATGTATTCCGATGCCTTTAGGGTATCAATGTCGTCTGAGAGAATTAAAAGATATAATAAGGCTATAGGCTTCATCTTGGAATTACTCAAATCTGGAAATCCTAATGTCTTCTTACAGGCTGAATTGATGATATGCAGTTCTTCTTTATCAAACAATTGTGATAAAGTCATGCCTTCGGGCAAAAGGAGGGCTTTTTGTTCTGATATGTTCTCGTCCGTAAGTTCTTTCACCAGATTCTCGGCAGAATTAAAGGCTTCATACACTCCTTTTATACTATCTAAAAAAGAGTAGGGAACACCATGGTCTGTTCCAAGAAGGTACGAATTTTCCTTTAGTCCATTTCCTGAAATTTTCCACAGTAGAGTGTTTTCTAATTTTGGTTGTGCGGTACAGGACAAGTTAACAAAGCACAGGAATAACGCTGAACATAATGATATGAAAACTCTTGTCATAACAGAGGGATTAATTTATACAGCAATGTTAATTCTTGTTTTGAGTAATAGGCTCAACTGTATAACCCTCTTTGCGAAGTAGTGCTATAAGACCATTCTCTCCAACAAGATGCAATGCTCCCACGGCAATGAAAGAGGAACCGGATTTCAGAATTTCTGGAATTTTTTCCATCCATAAAATGTTTCTACTTGCCCCTATAGAAGAATCTATTTCTTGATTAAGAGAGCGCATAGTATCATTGAAGTCCGATAACTCCGATATATTTTGTTGTTTGTATGCTTGAATAACTTGCTTGTGTGTTTCTTTTAATAAATTCTCATTTTTGATTATATGTAGTAATATTTCAGCTTGTTTTTTCAGTGGGATATTAAAGTTATAAATTTTATATCGCTGGGCATGCCAATTTGTAATGTCATCTAACTGTAGTATTTCTATATTTCTTCTTTCTGCTGTAGTAATAATGTGATAATCTATAGTTTCGTTACTTTGTATATTGTTGGCCGCATCATTAGCAATTATATTAGAAACTACCAAAGACATTACAGATGGTTTTACATTTACTTCCTGCAAATCTCCGAAATTGTGTAATTTGATATAATTATTCACTATTTGATATTCCTCATTTGTATAAAATAAGTTATATGTGGAGTCTTTAGATAAGAACACCATAGATGTTGGAGGTGTTGGTGGCTCCTGTGAAATAATATTAATTTCTACCAAAAGTTTTTTTGCCGAATCAAATGTGTTCCAAAATCCTGGAATGCTGTCTAAAAAAGAATGGTGTACACTATGGTTAGTCCCGAAAAGGTAAGATTCTTCAGTCAATCCGTTTCCTGAAATTTTCCACAGTAGAGTGTTTTCTAATTTTGGTTGTGCCGTGCAAGACACTGTGTTGAGAATAAGTGTGATAAAAAAGAAATTTATTGTTTTCATATAGGGTAGTTTTTGTAAAGATACACAATTATTGATAATGCATTATATCCTTGCCTGTTTATTACTTCTGGGCATATTTTATAAAAAGTTGCAATTACTGTCATTAGCAACTATCTTAGCAAGTTGTTTTAACTTAATTAGTTTAACTTGAAATAAACGATTACCTATGAAACTCAAGATATTTTTCTTTGTAGCTGTAGGTCTGTTTGCCATAAATTCATCTTTTGGCCAGATTCACACAGCAACCGATACTTCTTCCAGACAGAACCTTAATCCTATTGTGGTAACCGGAAGCGGGCATCACCAGCGCCTAAAAAAGACCGCTTCGCCAGTAAGGGTGCTATCTTCTTTGGAAATCAGAGAACGCGGTATAACAAATATTCAAGATGCTCTTATGCAAATGTTGCCGCAGGTACATACAACTCCGTCTTCTATGGGTAACTTTTTGCGTCTTAATGGTTTAGGTAATAAGTATGCGTTGATTTTGGTAAATGGCAGAAGGGTAATAGGCGATATGGCAGGCAATGTAGATTTAGACCGCATAGACCTTTCGGGGGTTCGCCGTATAGAGGTGTTAGATGGAGCGGCTTCTGCCTTGTATGGGAGCGATGCCATAGGGGGTGTGATTAACATTATTACCGAGCAGCCTTCTTGGAACGAAATAAGCGCTCGTTCTGCAACATCTGTAGCAGCCAAGGGGCGTTTTTCGCAATCTGTAAACGTGGATGTTGGTATAGGGAAGTTTCATTCTGCCACCTCTTTCTCTCACAATAGGGCAGACAGTTATTCAAACAGCGAATGGGAAGAAGTTAAAAGTGGTGATGATATTGTTCTGGGAAAAACTATAGCTCCGCTATTCTCTGGTTATAGGGCATACAATGTGGGAGAGAGGCTTGCCTATAAAGCTTCAAAGAATTTAGCCCTGAATGCAGGCTTAGATTATTACTACAAGATAACATCGCGTCCGAGAACAAACGCCGAAGTAAAGGGCGGAACAGACTATGAAATGCGTTATCGTGGAAGTAAATATTTTATAGGTGGTATTTACAAGATAGATAACAATTATTCTATACGGGCAAATTTTAGTTTAGATAACTACAGCTATGGCAGGGAATATCAGGTAGATGGAAGTAGTTATTCTAAAGGCGATTATATGCGTTCTAAGCAACAGAACGCTCTTTCCGGCAATATACAAGGCATTATGCACTTTATGCCGGGTAGCACTACTATAGCGGGTTTGGATGCCAGAAGAGATGCTATGGAATCGTCCAGCGGAAATATAGATAATGGTGCTAATACATTTGCGGTATTCGCTCAGCACGAAATGCTTATAGTAAAGCATTTTAGCGCAACTGCCGGAGCCAGACTTACAACCCATCAGAATTTTGGATGTAATTTTTCTCCAAAGGTTGCTTTGATGTTTTCTGTTAACGATTTTAATGCTCGTTTATCTTATAGCCGTGGTTTTAGAACCCCGGGTTTAGATGAACTTCATTACAACTATTTTAGCGTTAATAGAGGTAAGCCTCAGATTTCTATTGGTTCTACAGACCTAAAGCCGGAAACATCAGACTATTTTTCTGCTAATGCAGAATACCATACAGATTTTATAACACTCTCTGTTACAGGATATCTGAACTATGTAGATAATATGATATTCAAGAAGAATGTATCTGTAGATGATGCCAAGCGGGCAGAACTGATGGCATTGTTTCCGGAAATGACTCCTGAGCAGGCAGCAAAATTAGAAAAGTATGCCTTATATACTAATGGCGACAAAGGCTTTGTGAAAGGCGTAACTGTGGGGCTAAATGCGTTAATTACCAGAAATTTAGATTTTGCTGTAAATTATGTTTGGAATTATGCTAAGACCAAAAGCGAAGGTGTGTGGCAACTTCTCGAACGCTCTGTACGCAATGCCGTAACTTTTTCTTCTAACTATAACAAGCAGTGGGGGAGATATACTTTCAACGCCAGACTTTCGGCAAGGCTCCAAAGTAAGACATATTATCCCGATTATGAGAATGCACCGGGCTACGGAGTTTGGAACTTAAATACAACGCATACAATAAAGGTTTCTGAAAAACTGAGGATAGAGCCACATTTAGGAGTAGATAATATTTTTAACCGAGTAGATAAAAGACCAGATTCTTCTCTGCGAAAATATGCTCTGTATAATCCAGGCCGTATGATAGTTGCAGGATTGAGGATATCTTTCAACTGATACAGTTATTGAAATCATTTTATATTTTCGTAACTTGCACACTATGGGAAAGATTATAGTAGCTGGTATAGGCCCGGGTTCGGAGCAAGATATAACGCCGGCGGTGTTAGCGGCTGTTTCTCAGGCCGATGTGGTTGTAGGATATAAATACTACTTCCGTTTTATAGAAAAGTTCTTAAAACCGGGGGCTCGGTGTGTAGATACCGGAATGAAACAAGAACGGGAGCGTGCCGCCCAAGCTATGAGTTTGGCGCAGCAAGGCTATCAGGTTTGTGTGATATCCAGTGGCGATTCAGGTATATATGGAATGGCTCCCTTGCTGTACCAGATGTTGCATCAAAGTCAGTTGAATAATACTGCTTCAACTCCGAATAGTGACTATGCAACAGCAACTTCAAAAAATGAAGCGGATTGTAAGCAAGTGAGTGGTATGCAGTGTGATATAGAAGCTGCTGATATTGAGGGAACTGATGCAGAAGGTGTTCAGATAGAAAGCATCGGTATAGAAAAAGTAGGCGGTGCAGAAGGAGTTGAAATAGAAGTACTGCCCGGAATAAGTGCTTTTCAGAAAGCAGCATCGCTTCTTGGAGCTCCAATAGGTCATGATTTATGCCTAATCTCACTTTCAGATCTTATGACCTCATGGTTGCAGATAGAAAAGAGAATACGTGCGGCGGCATACGCAGACTTTATAACAGCGGTATATAATCCTAAGAGCCACGGACGCTACTGGCAGCTTTATCGGTTGAAAGAAATTTTTCTTGAAGAAGGTAAGAGTCCGAAAACTCCGGTTGGGTGTGTGAGACAGGCAGGTAGAGAGGATGAAAAAGTGTGGACAACCACGCTTGCAGAACTTAATCCGGAAGATGTGGATATGTTTACCATGCTTATTATAGGTAATTCTCAGACATATATACAAGATGGGGCTATGATTACCCCCCGAGGTTATTATTCAGAAAATCAGGATGTAATGGAGAGCTATGAGGAGAATAGCAGCAAGGTGGTTGGCCGATGTGCAGGTGAGCTAAAAGGGCAGAAGGTTGGACAGCAGATAATGTATAAAAGCTTCCGCACAATAGAGGCAGAACTTTCTCGACATGATTATCCCCTTGGGCATGAATGGGCCTTGCTGCATGCCATACATACAACTGCAGACTTTGATATGGAGAAAATACTTTACACAGACGAAAAAGCTGTGGAGCGTTTATATGAGAGAGTTGCCGCAGGAAAGATAAAGACAATAGTTACGGATGTAACCATGGTTACAGCCGGAATTCGCAAAGGGGCACTTGCCCGTCTTGGTATTGAGGCTAAGTGTTATCTTATGGATGCGCGTGTAGAAGATATGGCTAAGCAGCAGGGTATTACACGCTCGCAGGCAGGAATACGCCTTGCGGTAGAAGAGAATCCCGATGCCTTGTTCGCTTTCGGAAATGCCCCGACGGCCTTGATGGAACTATGTTCGCTGATGCGTGCAGGAAAAGCTTCTCCGGCAGGAATTATAGCAGCACCGGTGGGTTTTGTGCATGTTCAGGAATCAAAACACATGTTACTGCCTTTTAAAGATATACCTAAGATAATAGTAAAAGGCAGGAAGGGAGGAAGTAACCTTGCCGCCACTCTTTGCAATGCAGTTCTTACATTTAACGATGCTAAAGAATTAGCCCCTGGCAGAGATTTGTAGCAGGCTGATGATGATATGTATGGCAAATAAGTTCAAATGATAGATGTCGTTGAAATTTACCATAATAGGACTTTCAGATAATCCGCATCCATATTTTGCACCAGATGTAATGGAGCTGATTTTGCACGCCAAAATTTTTTCTGGTGGTGTTCGCCATCATCGGATAGTGGAGAAGTTTCTTCCGGCCGGCAGCCAGTGGATAGATATTACTGTTCCGCTTGAGAATGTTTATGAAAAGTATCGTAAAGCAGATACTCATATAGTTGTATTTGCCTCTGGCGATCCGTTGTTTTTTGGTTTTGCCTCAACTTTGCAAAGAGTTATGCCAGAGGTTCCTATAAAAATATATCCACACTTTAACTCTCTACAGATGCTCTGTCATAAGGTTCAAATGCCTTATCACGACATGCATATAGTGTCTTTAACAGGCAGGCCTTGGAAAGAGTTTGATAATGCTCTGATAGAGCGTAGGAACAAAATAGGTGTATTGACAGACCGTCTGAAAACCCCAGACGAGATAGCGCGTAGAATGCAGGAGTATGGTTTTACTTTTTATCAGATGTTAGTGGGAGAATGTATAGGTAATCCGGAAGATGAGAAGATAAGAGAACTGAGCATAGAAGAGGCGGCAGAAAGTTCTTATATGCAGCCGAACTGCTTGATACTCACCATTAAAAGTAATGCTCCACAAAAACGCTTTGGTATTCCTGAACACGAATTTAATCTTTTGGATGGCAGGGCGAGAATGATTACCAAAATGCCTATTCGGCTTCTTACTCTCCAGAAATTGGATTTATACAATAGAAAAACTTTCTGGGATATAGGATTCTGTACAGGTAGTATAAGTATAGAGGCGAGGCTTGCATTTCCGCATCTCGATATTACGGCATTTGAGGTTAGACCAGAAGGTAAAAAGTTGATAGATAGCAATTCTCGCAAGTTTTCTGCTCCGGGCATAGAATACAAAATAGGAGATTTTATGCAGATAGGAATTTTGCCTGAAGAACTCTGCGATGCTGCATTTATTGGCGGGCATGGTGGTAAACTGGAAGCAATTATGTGTAAGGTGTATAATTATCTTAGGCCGGGCGGCTGCATAGTGTTCAATAGCGTTTCTGTAAGTAGTAGAGATACATTTATAGCGGCGGCCAACTCCCTTGGAATGAAATTGGAAGAACCTATTCACATAGAAATAGACTCCAACAATCCGATAGATATACTGAAAGCAATTAAATGCGAATGATAATATAGTAACAGTTGGAGCTAAATGATTTATAGTTTACATACTAAAACGCACTAATAATTTAAAAATTAACGCAGGGCAAACGCAGAAGCAGATTCAAACGCAAGCGCAGATGAAGCGCAACGCCAATGCCAACGCCAATGCCAATGCGCTAATGCAGATGTCGTACAGGACAAACGCAACGCCAATGCACATTACTTATTTACTGAACAAGAATAAAAACTTAAAACTATGAGCGTTATGAAAAAGAATTTTATAATTGTTGCTTTAACATTTTTTCTGACAATTCCGTCATTGCTATTAGCTCAAAATACAGATAAAACTGTGGCCAAAATACGCAAAGATTATGCTGCGGCAATGGAAAAAATCAAGTTTAGCGGAGATTACTACGATAATCTCTATATTAATAGCATTGTGGTGAATGTTAATGAAATGTGGGGAGGTTCGGGGCCACATTCAGAGAAGACAGAGATTTACTACAACATGGGTAACGATGAATCGTGGAGTATGGACCGCACTGTATTCTTTGTTAGGAGCAAATGGAATGTTTCTGTAAGAGAGTTTTTTGTGGAAATACTTTACAACGAGAAAGGCTTGCCTGAGTTTTACTTTTATAAACTTTATGGCTACGATGGCAAGCCTTATGAATTCAGATATTACTGGGAAAACGGAAAGCTGATAAAGAGCATCTGCCCAGAGGCGGTAAACAACGAAGCATTACCGGAAGCGGATGTTCCTACGCCCAAAGATGCATATAAAGCTGCTATCAAGTACCGTAATATAGATAATCTGCTATATTAAACGGAATTATCTGTTTTAGGTAGTGGTTGTATTGTATTGACTTGCAACACGTTGTTCGGGCGTTTACGGAGTATGAGCAGATAAATTGGATTATATTATTTGATTAGCCATACGTTGTCCGGCTTTGTAAGCTCGTTGAAGGTCTTCCTCCCAGTGAGTATCGCGCCAAGCCCGCTTTATAGGTTCTGGGAATGCCGATAGCTCGTAGCGATTATAGTCCTTTACCTGATATGTGTTGTATGCATCAACATGCTCTACTTGGCCAAAGCCTCTTTGGAGGCAACTCTCTATTATGCTCATACACCGGTAAATGTCCTTTGCTTGTTCTTCATTAGCATTCATGGTATAACTGAGTACAACCGGTATTTTTTTGGGGGCAGTTAGGCTGAAGTCTGTGTACGAAAGCCACGGAAAAATCAGTCGTTCTAACAAGGCTCGTAGTTGTGCGGTTACCTCGCTGAAATATATCGGCGAACCCATAGCCAATCCATCTGCCTGTGCAATATCTTCCAGAACTGGTGTTAGAGCGTCCTTAATCTTGCAGATATGAGAGGCGTTTCCTTTAAGTTTGCAGGCCATGCACGATATACACCCTTTGTACTGCATATCGTAGAGCCTTACGGTCTTAACCTCTATATCTTTGCTCACAGACTGAGCTCCTTCTGTAAATTTTTGCAGCATGGCAGCCGTATTGAAATTCTTACGTGGCCCGCCATCAATAACAATCATCTTTTTCATATCTGTATATATTACCAGTTATAATGCTTTTATGATATATGCCTCCACAATTTCTTCAAAATAAATGTGGGATTTGAATTGTAACGATTTACAAATATAGTGAGATTTCATTTTATCTTAGGAGATCTATACGTTGAAGTGTTGTTAAAAAAGGAGGTGCATAATTCATTGATTTTGCAGGCAATTTACTACCTTTACGAGCAGGATATAGCTTTTAGAATAATGGAAAGTAAACGATTAAGAGGTTGATAGCTAAGTATTGAATAATATGACATTTATATGTTAGTTAGTGATGTAATAAAAATCAGAAATGAGTCGAAAAATAGAAATTATTAATAATTGGACGTTACCACGTATCTTTCAGGAACTGGAGAATGGCAATATGCGCATTCCAAGATTCCAGAGAGCTTATGTGTGGG
>DFIA01000085.1 GCA_002372015.1 Bacteroidales bacterium UBA3709
GATGCACACGCCCGTTTTGATGCAGTAAGCCGTACCTATAAATATTTTCTTACAACAGAGCCCTCGCCTTTTGACGGCCCTCACGTATGCTATTTTAAGTGCCGCCAACTGGATACAGAGGCTATGAACAATGCAGCCAAGTTCCTCATAGGCACACAAGACTTTTCAAGCCTGCAAAAAAGCGGCAGCGATGTAACATCCCCAATCTGTACAGTTACTGAAGCCTTCTGGAAAAAAGCCCCGCTCCAAGCCCCTTTTGCAAGAGAAAATAAAAGTTGCCGTTTGGTTTATACAGTAACCGCCAACCGGTTTCTCAGAAATATGGTACGGGCAATGGTAGGTTCGTTGTTAGAAGTTGGTATGCACAAAAGAGAGCCAGAGTGGATTGCTGATATGCTAAAAGAAAAATCCAGATGTGCAGCTGGTGCCAGCGTGCCCGGCAATGCCCTTTTTCTAACCGATATCAAATATCCGTATCCTATAAAGTAAAGATGCTTTAGCCAAAGATTGCACAATTTTTGCTTACTTTTACATTAAAGTTTACCAACAAGATAAAATGTTACAAAACATGTTAAAAGATTAACTACACAAAGTTCGTTAACAGATTATTGAAAAACATTAAAATATGGCACTATTCACATTTCTTCTGCAAACAGACACTCTGGATGCCCTCAATCAGGCAGCGGCAGCAGTAGCTACAAAAGAAAAAATTTCCCTCTCCATGATAGATATGGCAGTAAAGGGAGGCTGGCTAATGATTCCTCTTATAATTCTTTCAATTATAACCATCTACATCTTTGGCATGAAATGGTGGACTATATCAAAAGCCTCCAAGATAGATCCTAACTTTATGAAAGATATCAGAGATCATATCCATTCGGGAAAAATTGCAGCAGCTCAGAATCTTTGCAAACAAAACGATACTCCGGTTTCGCACCTTATAGAAAAAGGTATTGAAAGAATGGGAAGACCACTCACCGATATTCAAGCAGCCGTAGAGAATATGGGGAATATAGAAGTTGCAAGGTTAGAAAAAGGCCTGCCTACTTTAGCCTCCATTGCCGGAGGAGCTCCTATGATTGGATTCTTGGGAACTGTATTGGGTATGGTACAAGCCTTTTTTAATATGAGCCAGGCGGGTAATAACATAGATATAACTTTGCTTTCAGGCGGCATTTATACTGCTATGATTACCACAGTTGCAGGTCTGATAGTGGGTATCTTGGCATACTTCGGATACAACTACCTTACCTCCAAGGTTTCAGATTTGGTATTCACATTGCAGAGCAACACAATAGAATTTATGGACCTACTTCACGAGCCGGCAGGAGCCTCTAATAAATAAAGTGCCACGCACTAAACATTACGCAATCTATCAACACCATTCCTGCAAAAAGCAAGAGCGTAAAAGACAAAAGAACCTTTTCGGTAAGCCAAATGAGCAAAGACAAATTTATTTGGATTTGCCATGGCGAGAAAAGTTGCAGTGAAAAGTTGCATGAAAATGAACAATAACGGATAACAAAAATCTGAAATGGCAATAAAACAACGTAACAAGGTAAATGCAGCATTCAGTATGTCGTCTATGACAGACATTGTTTTCTTATTGCTGATATTCTTCCTTGTAACATCAACACTCATAAATCCAAACGCCCTAAAGCTTCTGCTGCCAAAAAGCACTAACCAGATTTCGGCAAAGCCACAGGTGAGCGTTTCTGTAAAACACCATCAGGAGAACAATACCTTTTCATACCACATCAATGGTCTGCAGCAAGATACCCCTTGGGAGCAAGTAGAAGTTTCTATACAAGCCCTGCTACAGAATACAGACGAACCTACCTTTACAATAATGGCAGACCAAAGCGTTCCTATTGAAAAGGTTGTAGAACTCATGAACATAGCAAAACGCAACCAATACAAGGTAATACTTGCAACATCTCCGGAATAAAAAATAAGAGCTTACATTATCGCGATAAAGATTTTATGTATTCCCACACAAAACAGCAGAAACAAC
Organism: Bacteroidales bacterium UBA3709; assembly: GCA_002372015.1. Lineage (GTDB taxonomy): Bacteria > Bacteroidota > Bacteroidia > Bacteroidales > UBA932 > Egerieousia. Next base: position 2,015 of record DFIA01000085.1, read on the forward strand.
ACAGAGACGGTAAGAAAATTGGCGTGGCTTTTACCATAGCCTTTCACATCTTTCTGCTTGCTATCATGGGAATTACAGGGTTCAGGCTCGTATATCCGCCACCAGCCGAAAAAGGGATATTATTGGAAATTCCTCTCGAAGAAGTACCACGAAAAGCTGTGCAGAAAAAGTCTCCGGAGCCAAGAGCACCCAAAGCAGACCCCAATAAGGAAGTTAATATTGTACAAAAGGCCGAGGCACCTCTGCAAAGCAATAAGTCTAATGCCGGAAAACCAACCACAGCAGAAGGCAAAGGAGATGTTCTAATTCCTGAACCTAAACGAGAAATAGACAAGAGAGCCCTATTCCCAAGCGCAGACAACAATAAAGATACAAAAGTAGCCCAAACCGCAGAAAAGGTAGAAAACAGCCTAAAGGCAGGGCATGCCCAAGGCAATACAACAAGCGGTAAGATTAACGGCACTCCGTCTGTAAGGCTCGAGGGACGCTCAACTTTAGGCTCCCTTCCGCTACCAGCCTACACTGTAAACGAAAGCGGAATTGTTGTGGTTCAGATAGTAGTAAACGAACAAGGCATTGTAACCAACGCTATTCCGGGCCAAAAAGGCACAACCACAAACAATTCAACACTCTGGGCAGAAGCCAAAAAGGCCGCACTCAAAGCCCGTTTTTCTCTTTCCAATGCCCCAACGCAGGTAGGTTACATCACCTACGTCTTTACTTTGCAATAAAGAACACAGTCTGATAGTCTATCATCCGCAATATTGCTCTCTGACAAACAGGGCAGAACAGAGGGTATGAGTTGTCTCTCATCCGGCAAGTTGGAAATGGGCGGTATATGCCCTCTGAGAGATAGCCGCCTCCTTCATAAAGGCCAACCTTATAATCCGATTCTACGAGTGTTCTGTAGGCCGATAATTTCTGATCTGCCTTTGTAACTACTTCTATACCATAGTAGTTGCCCGTGCCTATCTTAGTTCGTTTTTTACTATGCTCAATCATATCATACCACTTGCTCTCAAAGTTTATAAGCGTTGTAATATTCTGTTCCCAAGGCTCTTTAGTTAAATCATACTGGTCTGTACCATCGTCGTAGAAATACTCATCTGCCAAACCAGCAAAACTATGTCCGAACTCATGCACCACAACCGGCATCGCCCAGCGGTTATGAGAGGCTGTAAGAACATAAGAGTTATATATGCCTCCACCACCATAATTCTCTGTATTGGCTAATATTATGATATGCTCATAAGGTACACCGGCAAGAGCATCGTGAAGATCAAAAAGATGCAGGGTTGTAAGATAGCGGTCTGAATAGAATGTGCTAAAATGAGAAGAAAATGCCGTTTGCTTCCACTCATTTTTAAGCGGAATACTCACCCCGCTCTCTTTAGATTCCACCGGCACTGCAATAAAATTGAACCGGTCTGCCATACTCTTAAACGGCTCATAGCTAAGTATCTCGTCTGTTGTCTGCTTTGCATCGCTATAGAAAGTTTCTATTTCGTCTTTTGTATATCCCTCTCCAACTATAGCAACATCTATAACATTGTAACTATCACCCCCTTTGTGCATATAACGGCATCTGTCGAGAGTATAAGGAGAGGTTAATGGACGAATAAGAATATCTGACGGATCAATATAATGAGTATAAGATGCTGAAAGATTATCGCTCTTATCTATCAATTCTACCGTTACATAAGCCTTTGCCTTAGGCATAGGCACAAGAAACACATTCTCAAAAGCCTTGCGCGCATTTTGTGCCTCTTCTGTACTTTGCCACTCAGAAAAGAGAGTAGAGAAAGAGGTGGTATATAAGATTTTGTGAGTAGCCGAATCTCTGAGAGTTATTATACCATTGCCCCTTAGAAATAACTTGTCTGTATTGACTTTCCGCCCCCACCAGCCAGAAAGCTTACCCATCTTAGATAAAGAAATTTCTGTATGAGTGGCATCGCCAGAGAAAATATAATCTAACCTCAGCGTAAAATTCATATTTACAAGGCTATCAGATGCAGTAGTTTCTTTTAATAAAGCCGCCCTACTTACTTGAAATGTAAATGCCACAATTAAAAACGCCTGTAATAAAATCCGAGTGTTTTTCATATCCGTTTATTTTAAATCTTGCTAAAATATTTTCTGCTTTTTATTTGTTTAACAAATATAAGCTTTCTTTTACTACCATTCCAATCCAGAATTCCTTTCTGTGCTCTTTTATTTTAGAACATTAAAAAGTTCATTTCATGCAGCTTTTCTATAGAACTTTTCTCGCCATGGCAAATCAAGCAAGCTTGTCTTTGCTCATTTGGCTTACCGAAAAGTTTCTCGTCATGGCAAATCAAGCGAGCTTGCCTTTGCTCATTTAGCTTACCGAAAAAGTTGGATATTAAGCAGAAGATAGTTATTTTTATACTCGACAGCATTGTTCAGATGTGCATTTTTTTGAAACCCAATAAAATGTCGTTAGAATATAAAACAGACAGAATATGGCAAAGAAAATACTAAAAGAGAAATCTATAGAAGAAACATTATGGGAATCAGCAAATAAACTGCGCGGTTCTGTAGAACCATCGGAGTATAAGCATGTTGTACTTAGCCTTATCTTCCTAAAGTATGCATACGACCGCTTTACGGAGCGTAGAAAAGAACTTGTAGCAGAGGGCAAAGAAAAGTTTGCAGATAATCCGGTGTTTTATAATGCTAAAAATGTATTTTATTTAGAACCGGCAAGCCGTTGGGATTTTCTGATAGAAAATGCTAAGCAGAACGATATTGCCGTTAAGATAGATAAGGCATTAGCAAAGGTGGAGGAGAGTAATCCTTCTCTGAAAGGAGCATTGCCAAGCAATTATTATGCAGGTCTCTCACTCGACCGCACCAAGTTAGCCGCCTTGCTCGATGAAATCAATAAGATAGACACTCTTAAAGACCCAGAGAACGATCTTATTGGCAGGGTCTATGAATATTTCTTGGGTAAGTTTGCCATTGCAGAAGGAAAGGGTAAAGGGGAGTACTATACCCCAAAGAGCATTGTTAATCTGATTGCTGAGATGATTGAACCATATAGTGGTAAGATCTATGATCCTTGCTGCGGTTCCGGCGGTATGTTTGTGCAGAGTATGAAGTTTATAGAGGCCCATAACGGCAACAAGCGCAATATCAGCGTTTATGGGCAGGAATATACCAATACCACCTATAAGCTGGCAAAAATGAACCTCGCTATTAGGGGCATAGCCTGCAACTTGGGCGATATGGCTGCAGATACTTTTCATAACGACCAGCATAAAGAGTTGAAAGCCGATTTTATTATGGCCAATCCGCCTTTTAATCAGAAAGATTGGCGAGCAGAGAACGAGTTGGTGGACGACCCAAGATGGATAGATACTAAACAAGGAAATGGTGTGCGCTACGATACACCTCCAACCGGCAATGCTAATTATGGCTGGATTTTGAATATCGTAAGCAAACTCTCTGCAAATGGTATTGCAGGCTTTCTTCTGGCAAACGGTGCACTAAGTGGCGATGGCACAGAACTCTCTATTCGCAGGCAACTTATTCAGAATCATCTGGTAGAAGCAATCGTAATTCTGCCAAGAAATATGTTTTACTCTACAGACATAAGCGTAACACTTTGGATTTTAAATAACAATAAGAAGGCCAGGAAGGTAGAGCAGAATGGTAAAATGGTACACTACAGAAATCGTGAAGATGAAGTTTTGTTCATTGATTTACGCCAGTGGGGAGAGCCTTTTGAAAAGAAATACATCCAATTCTCCCAAGAGCAGATACAGCAGATAGCAGAAAACTTCCACAACTGGCAACGGCAGGGCTACAATCAAACTTATAAAAATGTTCCTGAATATTGTTATTCTGCAACTACTGAAGAGATTAAGAAGAAGGGCTGGAGCCTTGTACCAAGCAAATACATAGAATTTGTCAATCGCGACGCAAATATTGACTTTGATTCCAAAATGAAGCAACTGCAAGCAGATATGCGTAACCTTCTGCAGCAGGAAGAGGAAAGCAAGCAGGAACTGAAAGCATTATTTGAGAAATTGGGATACAAAATATGAACAAGATATCATTCAGATTTTATAAAGACCATGAGGTCAGAGCCATTTGGGATGAAGATAATTCCAAATGGAACTATAATAAGAATCGTAATTATTGGAAGTATCTTAAAATCAAACTTCGTAAGGAGGGAAATGAGTTGGTTAGTGCCACTAACCAACTCAAATTGCGTGCTGCTGATGGTAAACGATATGATACAGACCTGTTGGATGCTGAGGGCATAAGACTGGAGCAAGATTGATAAGAGAGATTATCTTGAAGCTATGATAGAAAGCCATGTAAACAGTACCAGAATTCGCCAACTATTGAGAGGTGCAATGATCGACCGTATTGCTGACCGTGAGATTTTTATGAAGGGTATAGACTATTCTTATTATTATGAACAGGAGGACTGATAGATGACAACATACCAACGTTTAGGCAACTATATTAGAGAGGTGAATGTTCGTAATCGAGATTTGAAAGTTACGAACTTGCTGGGTGTGAGCATATCGAAAGAGTTCATGCCTTCGATTGCTAATACCATTGGTACGGATATGACCTCCTATAAGATTGTTGAGCGTGGAGAGTTTGCATACGGTCCCGTCACATCACGCAATGGCGATAAAGTATCTATTGCGTTGCTCGATGGCTATGATAATGCCACTATATCTCAGGCTTATACCGTTTTTGAGGTTATTGACCACGAACAACTATTGCCAGAGTATTTGATGATGTGGTTTCGTCGTCCAGAGTTTGACCGCTATGCCCGTTTCCATTCACATGGAAGTGCTC